>URBS01000156.1 GCA_900546085.1 uncultured Collinsella sp. | reverse complement strand
GGTAAGACGACGCTTTCGCTCGAGATCCTGGCCGAGGCCCAGGCAATGGGTGGCGTGGTGGCATTTATCGATGCCGAGCACGCGCTCGATCCCACGTATGCCGCGCGCATTGGCGTGGATATCGACGAGGTGCTGATTTCCCAGCCCGATACGGGTGAGCAGGCGCTCGAGATTGTTGACATGCTCGTGCGCTCCGGCGCCATCGATGCCATCGTCGTCGACTCCGTCGCCGCGCTGACCCCGCGTGCCGAGATCGAGGGAGAGATCGGCGATACCACGGTCGGCTTGCAAGCTCGCCTGATGAGCCAGGCGCTCCGCAAGCTTGCCGGCTCGCTGTCCAAGTCTAACACGACGTGCATCTTCATTAACCAACTGCGTGAGAAGATCGGCGTCATGTTCGGCAACCCCGAGACCACGACGGGCGGCCGCGCCCTTAAGTTCTTCTCTTCGGTGCGTATCGACATTCGCCGCATCGACAGCATTAAGCTTAAGGATGAGGTTATCGGTAACCGCGTGCGCGCCAAGGTCGTTAAGAACAAGGTGGCAGCTCCGTTCCGTTCTGCTGAGTTCGACATCATGTACGGTACGGGCATCTCTAAGGAGGGCTCAATTCTGGACATGGCTGTCGAGTGCGGCATCTGCAAGAAGATGGGCTCCTGGTTTGCCTATGGCGAGGACAAGCTCGGCAACGGTCGCGAGGCCGCCAAGGCGTTCCTGCGCGAACACCCCGATTGCGCCGACGAGATTGAGCATAAGGTCCGCCTTGCCTGCGGGCTTGAGTTTGATGACGATGCTCCGTCCGAGGTCGAGCTGACCGATCAGCCTGCGCCTGAGGAGTTTGACGAGCTTTACGCCATCGATGGTTCCGCCATGCTCGATGATGACGACGAGTAGCGGTTACGCTCATGTCGTATACGGTGACCGAGGCCACGGTCGTCTTTCCCGATAAGAAGGCGGCCTCCTCGTTCTCGAGCGGCTATGCGTCCAAAAAGCCTTGCGCACATATCGATTGTGAGCTTGAGGGCGGTTTTGAGCGGTCCATTTGGATTCCCGTGCGGGTCGCGCGGCTGTATGTCAAAAACCGCCCCGATCTTCCCTGTGATTGGGATAACTTTCGTGATGCGGTGCAGCTCATCGAGCGTAAATGTGCGCTTACCATGGTGACCGAGATGTTATCGCGCCGCGACCATGCGACGGGTGAGGTCCGTGACAAGCTGGCTCGCTATGGCTTTCACCAGTCCGCGATCGATTTCGCCGTCGAGCGCGCCACTGAGTATCGCTTTTTAGACGAGAACCGTTTTTGCTCGTACTTTATCGAGGAACGCAAGCGGCGCGGTTGGGGACAGCGTAAAATCGAGACCGAGCTCAAGCGCCGTCATGTCGTGCTCGATGACATTCCCGGTTATCCCGAGGATTATTTTGCCGTCGAAGACGATTTGGCGCGTGCGTCAGCCCTGCTCGCCAAGCGGCGTGTTCCAGAGACGCGCGGATTCGAAAAACTGGTTCGGTTTTTGATGGGCAAGGGCTTCTCGTATCACATCGCCGCCGATGCCGTTAAGGCACGTCTCGATGCCGAACGCGAGGGATGTGCGGTTTAGGCGTATGCGTTTTGTGGCCCTGCCGTTCACCGCGTTTTAGCCGCCGTGCTGGGGCCATTTATTTGACAGTTGTTGTGGTTCAACGTACGATAAACACTGTCATTTGCTTTGTGATATGTGCTCATCTGTGATGAGTTTGTTTATATGTTTATCTGTATCCGACCCGCATAAGCTGCGCCCATATTACTCAAATGTCGCGAGCCGTTCGTAAGGACGGTTCGCTTTGTTGTGTAACGAATCCATAAAAAGGAGTGAGCATGCCTATCATCGCAGCGCTCGTTGGCATCGTTTTGGGTGCCATCGCCGCCATTGCCTACATGCGCACCGCCAAGCAGGGTAGTCTTCACGAGGCCGACGAAAAAATCCAGTCGGCACACGCACAGGCTGAGTCCCTGATCGGTG
>URBS01000155.1 GCA_900546085.1 uncultured Collinsella sp. | reverse complement strand
GAAGCCGCCCTTGGCAGCAGCGCGGGTGCCGCTCTCGATGTCCTCTTTGACCTCGTAGCCAGGCTCGCGCAGATGCACGTGCATATCCACCAGGCCGGGGACGAGATACTTGCCGGAAAGGTCGCGGACCTCGGCTCCCTCGGCGGCGAGGTTCTCGCCGACCTCGGCGATCTTGTCGCCGTCAATCAGGACGTCAACGACACCGTCAAGCTCGACAGACGGGTCGACGACGTGGGCATTCTTAAGAAGCAAGGCCATTATCGGCACCTCCAAGCAGCAGATACAGGATAGCCATACGCACGCAGATACCGGCGTAGACCTGCTCCAGGATGACGGAGCGTTGCGGGTGGTCGGCCATATAGGAGTCGAACTCGACGCCGCGGTTGATGGGGCCCGGGTGGCAGATGATCGCATCGGGCTTCATGAGCTTCTCGCGGTCCTTGGTCAGGCCGAAGAGCTTGTGATACTCGCGAATCGTGGGGAACGGAGCGCCCTCAAGGCGCTCCTGCTGCACGCGCAGCATGTAGACGACGTCCAGCTCGGGCAGGACGGAATCGAGGTCGCTCGTCACGTGGTCGCAACCCAGAACCTCGGGCGCCGGCGGCAGCAGCGTGCCGGGGGCGACAGCGTAGGTCTCGCAGCCCATGATCTTAAGGGCGGGGATCAGCGAGCCGCAGACACGGGAGTGCGCGATATCGCCGACGACAGCGACCTTCAGACCGTGGAAGTCACCCTTGTGCTCCCAGATGGTGTACAGGTCGAGCAGGGCCTGCGTAGGATGGTTGTGCTTGCCGTCGCCGGCGCAGATAACGCTCGCGGGCGAGTTCTGCGTGACGATGTAGGGAGCACCGGCGTGCTTATCGCGAACGACGATGCAATCAATCTTGTAGGCGTTGAGGGTCTCGACGGTGTCGACGAGGCTCTCGCCCTTGACCGTGGAGGTCGAGGAGCCGCCAAAGTTGAGGCTGTCGGCCGAAAGGCGCTTCTCGGCGAGCTCGAAGGAGCTGCGGGTGCGCGTCGAGGGCTCGTTGAACATGTTGACGATGGTCTTGCCCTTGAGCGTGGGGACCTTCTTGATCGCACGCTCGTTGACCTCGGAGAACGCCTTGGCGGTCTCGAGGATGAGCTTGATGTCCTCTTCGGAGTACTCGGTAATGTCGATCAGGTGCTTATGGTTGAACGCCACGGTACTACTCACCTCCCAGCGGCGCGGAGCCCACATGGGAACCCGGCGCGACGTCGTTAATCTCGACAGCGGTGCGGCCGTCTACTTCCTTCATATATAGGTGCACGTTCTCCTCATGCGACGAGGGAACGTTCTTGCCGACAAAGTCCGGCGAGATGGGGAGCTCACGGTGACCGCGGTCAACGAGAACTGCCAGCTCGATGCGGCTCGGACGGCCCAGGTCCATGACAGCATCCAGAGCGGCGCGGATAGTACGGCCCGTATACAGGATGTCGTCCACCAGCACAACGCGCTTGCCGTCGACGCTGAAGGGAATGTTGGTAGCGTGGATCGCGGGAGCGAAATTGGTAGCGTAGTCATCGCGGTAGAAGCTGATGTCGAGGCTACCGAGCGGAACGTCGACGCCCTCGATCTCCTTGATCTCCTCGGCGAGCTTCTTTGCCAGAAGGTCGCCGCGCGTGACGATGCCGACCAGAGCGAGGTCTTCACAGCCCTCGTTGCGCTCGAGAATCTCGTGCGCAATGCGGGTCATCGCTCGATTGACGGCGGTCTCGTCCATGATGACCGCCTTGGGGGAAGTCGTGCCCATCGATCTCCTTCCTCACATGTCTTGACTGCTGACACAGTCAAAAAAATAGATGCCCGACCGCTTAAGCGGACCAGACACCCACAGGAAAGGCTGCTCTTTGGCAGCTATGTAATTCCATGTGGGTATCTCGTACCCCTTTAATGGTCAAGGGATAGTGTAGCCAACCTCGAGCTTAATTGCGAGCATAAATACAGAGCAATCCGTAAACGTGCGCAGGCGCTCCATAAACCTATATATATTTGTGGGACGAGCTTGAAAACACACGCACGAGCTGGCATAA
>URBS01000154.1 GCA_900546085.1 uncultured Collinsella sp. | reverse complement strand
TAGGATTTGCATAAACAGCGGGAGAGTCGATAACTGGATGAATATCATACCAATGTGGATTTACTTCTTTCGGCGGTGAATCACGTTGATGGCGTAACCGACGAGCATGGCCAAGACGATGACAATAAAGCCGATCAGGGGATTGTCGTTCATAGGGTCCTCCTATTTTCCGAGCGGGGAGAATTCGTCGACGATGAGGTCGAGGCATTGCGGAAGCGCGCGGGCTCCAAAGACGCCCGAATTGCTGGAGATAATCTCGCCATCGAACTGCATGCCCAGTGACGGGGTGCAGGTGATCTTGGCTTCCTTGGTCTGGATGATCTTGAACTGTGGGCGCCCGAGTACCTTGCCGGCGGGGTCAAGCGCAGCGGTGATCACGGTGGGCAGCAGCTGCACGGTGCGCACGGGTTCGATGACCGCGATGTCGACCATGCCGTCGTTCATGCGGCAGTTGGGGAACAGGTTGATGTCGTTTTGGATGACCGAGGTGTTGCCGGCCATGCAGCAGATGCCATCGAGCTCCTCGACAATGCCGTCATGCTCGATGGTAAAGTGCGCCACCGTGGGGTTGGGCGTGGCGAGCGCGGAGAGGAAGTAGGCGATCTCGCCGATGTCGTTTTTGGTAGGGGCGGCCTTCATCATGATCTCGGCGTCGAAGCCCGAGCCGGCGATGATGATAAAGCCGTGGCGCTTTTCGTTGCCGTTCTCGTCGAGCCAAAAGAGCTCGCCCATGTCCACTTTGACCGTGCGACCGGCACGGCAGGCCTTGGCAAGTGCCGCTGCCTCGGGGGCATTACCGATGTTGTTAAAGAACAGGCAGGCTGTGCCGGAGGGGAAGACGAGCGTGGGGACGCCGCATCCGCGCATTTGGTCGAGTACGTTGGAGACGGTGCCGTCGCCGCCCGAAATCACCACGCGATCAAACTCGCGCACGTCTGCCACGGCGTCTTCGGGTTCCATGCCATCGCCGATAAAACGCATCACGACCTCGTCGCCGCCCTGCGCGAGGGCGTGCGTGAATGCGTAGATTTCATCTGAGCTGGGGCCCGATGCCGGGTTGTGGATGATAAGGCAGCGCATACTTACGTTCCCGTTCTGTGACTAACCGAGTATAGTTGTAAGGCAATGCCGATATCCTACCCGTGTTTTTCGGGCCTAACCTTATTCGATGGGTTGATATGTACATTTCCACACATCAGGCTCTACTCGACTTTTGTCAGCGCGCCCGTGAGTTTGACGCGATTGCCGTCGATACCGAGTTTTTGCGCGAGCGCACGTTCCATCCGCGCCTGTGCCTGGTCCAGATTGCCACTCCTGCCGAGAGCGTCGCGGTTGATCCGCTGGTGATCGACGACCTGTCTCCCTTGGCCGAACTCATGGCCGACGAGAGCGTGACCAAGGTGTTCCATGCTTGCTCGCAGGACATGGAAGTTATGCTTCATACCGTAGGCGTGCTGCCGCGTCCGATTTTTGACACGCAGGTGGCCGCCGCCTTTTTGGGCGAGCGCCAGCAGATTTCCTACGGCGCGCTCGTGCAGACGTTTTGCGGCGTCTCGCTGCCCAAGACCGAGTCGCTGACCGACTGGTCGCGTCGCCCGCTGACCGATAAGCAGATTGAGTACGCGATCGATGACGTCAAGTACCTGATCGTCGCCTATACCGAGATGATGAGCCGCCTGCGCGAGCTGGGCCGCGTGGACTGGGTGCTCGACGAGCTTCGCCCGCTGGCTGACGAGTCGCACTATCGCGCCGATCGCCACGAGGCGTTCCGTAAGGTCAAACGCATCAATTCGTGCAGCCGTCACCAGTTGGGCATCGCGCGCGAGCTCGCCGCCTGGCGCGAGGATCGCGCCGAGCGCCGTAACATCCCGCGCAAGTGGGTCATGTCCGATGACACGCTGCTTGCACTCGTTAAGCGCAATCCCGTGCGCGTTGAGGAGTTCCGTAGCATTCGCGGTACCGATCAGCTGGGGGAGCGCGACGTGGACGGTGCGCTCATGGCCATCAAGCGCGGTGCGAGCTGCCCGCACGATCGCCTGCCGCTCATGTTGCGTGGGCATCGCCAGATTTCGCCGGAGCTGGAGAGCGTGACCGACCTCATGTACGCGCTCATCCGCCTGGTTGCCGAACGCTCGGGAGTGGCGACCTCGGTCATTGCCTCGCGCGATGACCTGGCTGACTACATTGAGCATCCCGAGCAGAGCCCCCTGCGTGAAGGCTGGCGTTTTGAGCTTGTGGGCTCGCGTCTGGACGATCTGCTTTCCGGCAATATGGGGCTCACCGTGAAGGACGGAAAGATTGAGTTGTTATAGGTATATA
>URBS01000153.1 GCA_900546085.1 uncultured Collinsella sp. | reverse complement strand
TGAAGAACCCGCCCTCTACACGCTGACGGAGATCGCGGAATCCTAAGCCCACTGGAATGAGAAAAAGGGACTGTCCCCTCGTATCATTCCGCAGCTCACGGAAGGGCAGGCGGCGGCAGTGGAGGCCATCGGGCGCGCGTACGAGGCGGGACGGGGCGAGGTCGTCTGCGTGGACGGCGTCACCGGCTCCGGCAAAACCGAGGTTTACCTCTCCGCTATCGAGCGCGTGCTCGCGGCAGGCCGCTCTGCCTGCGTGCTCGTGCCCGAGATCTCGCTGACGGCCCAGACCGTCGGCCGCTTCCGCTCGCGCTTTGGCGAGACGGTCGCGGTCTTCCACTCGCGCCTTTCGGCCGGCGAGCGCCTGGACCAGTGGGACATGGTTGCCAGTGGTACTGCCCGCGTTGTCGTCGGCGCGCGTTCGGCGCTCTTTTGCCCGCTCAGCGACCTGGGTCTCATCATCATCGACGAGGAACACGAGACCAGTTACAAGCAGGGCTCCAGCCCGCGCTACCATGCGCGCGAGGTTGCGGCCGAGATGGCGCGCCGCTATCGCTGCCCACTTGTGCTGGGCTCGGCCACGCCTTCTGCCGAGGCCCTCGACCGCTGCCGCCGCGGTACATACAACGGTGCTACCTGGACGCGTGTCGAGATGCCCGAGCGCCCGGGACTCGCCGTGCTGCCTACGGTCCGCATTGCCGACCTGCGCCGTGAGTTTTCACACGGCAGCCGCTCCATGTTCTCAAAACCCTTGATGGAGGGCTTGGAGCGTGTGGTCGAGCGTCGCGAGAAGGCCGTGCTGCTGCATAACCGCCGTGGCTTTGCGCCGTTCCTGATGTGTCGCGAGTGCGGCTGCGTTCCCACCTGCAACCACTGCTCCACAGCGCTTACGTATCACGAGCGCACGCACACGCTGCAATGTCACACATGCGGATCCTCCTGGCGCGTGCAGCCGTATCCCGCGCCCACGAGTCGTTGCCCCAAGTGCGGCAGCCGCTACCTGGCAAAAATGGGGCTGGGCACGCAGCAGATCGAGGACGCACTGCACCAGATGCTGCCCGAGGACGTCGCCATCATCCGCATGGATGCCGATTCCACGCGCGGCAAGGATTCGCACAAAAAGCTGCTCGAGCAGTTCGATGCGGCCGATTGCGCCGTGTTGCTGGGCACCCAAATGATCGCAAAGGGTCTCGATTTTCCCGAGGTCACGCTCGTGGGCGTGGTCAATGCCGACTTCGCCCTTAAGCTGCCCGATTTTCGCGCAGGGGAGCGCGCCTACGATTTACTGGAGCAGGTCGCCGGCCGTGCCGGTCGTGGTGATCGTCCCGGCGAGGTGATCGTCCAGACCTACCTGCCCGAGGATCCGGTCATTCGTGCCGTCGCTGAGCACGACCGTTCGATCTTTACCGACTACGATTTGGACCAGCGCCGCGACGCGCTGTACCCGCCGTTTGTTCGCCTGGTCAACATCTTGGTGTGGTCGGCAAACCGAGACGACGCGCAGGACTACATTGGGCGCATCGCAAAGCTTCTTAAGCGCCGCTGGCATGCCGCCGCGCCCGATTTTTTGCGGGCGGGGAGTGCCGTGCCGCAGGTGCTAGGCCCGGCTTCGTGTGTAATCGAGAGAGCCAAGGACCGTTACCGCTTCCATCTGCTTGTGAAGTCGCCCGTGGGGTACCATGTCTCTGATGATATCGACGCCTGCCTCAAAGAGGTGGGCTCTGTGCGCGGCGTGAGCGTGAGCGTTGACGTCGACGCCTATGATTTGATGTAACAAACCGAAAGGATGGCCATGGAAGCCAACGGAATCGTACTGTCGCCCGACCCTCGTCTGCGCCAGGAGTGCGCCGTCATCGAGGAGATCACCCCGGCGATCGAGGCGCTTGCCGAGAAGATGAAGAAAATGATGTTCGATAACGGCGGTTGCGGCCTGGCTGCTCCGCAGATCGGCGAGCTCATTCAGCTCGTTACCATCGACTGCGACTACAGCGACAAGAACGACTACGACCCGTACGTGCTCATCAATCCCGTGATTGTCGAGCAAAGCGACCATCTCGTTCCGTATAGCGAGGGCTGTCTATCCATTCCTGGCATTAGCTGTGAGATCGAGCGTCCCGACCATGTCGTCGTCGAGGCGTATGACCTGGACGCCAACCTGATTCGCTATGAGGCCTCGGGCGATCTGTTCTGCGTGTGCCTGCAGCACGAGATCGATCACCTGCACGGCAACACCATGTTCGAGCGACTGAAGCCGATGCAGAGGATCAAGGCCGTCAAGGAGTACCAGGACGCCCTGGCCCGCGGCGCTCGACCGGGCGAGACTGAGTAGGTTTGTCCGTCCCCGGGGCG
>URBS01000152.1 GCA_900546085.1 uncultured Collinsella sp. | reverse complement strand
GAATGCAGGTGTCGATAATCTACATTTGTTCAAAAGCTTGACAATGTAATTCCTCATAAGTCCAATAAAATAGGCTCTCTATCGATAATTAATACCGATTGAGAGCCAAAAACGACCTAAAGCATATGTGACTATCTTGGCAACAGTACTCATATTTGGCGTTTTTTGACCACGTGGTATATGTCTAACCCCTCAAACAGCCCAAAACGCCTATTTCGATGCGCGCTCCGCCGCCTCGATCACGTGTTTGGCGAGAATCGCCGTCGTTACAGCGCCCACGCCACCCGGCACGGGAGTAATTGAGCCAACGATCGGCTCTGCAGCATCAAAATCGACGTCGCCGACCAGCTTGCCGGCGGCCTCGTCCCAGTTAATGCCCACATCGATGATCGTCTGGCCCTCGCGAACCGCATCCGCGCCAATCGTGCGCGCGCGTCCAACGGCCGCAACCACAATATCAGCCGCACGGCACTCGGCAGCCAAGTCGCGCGTATGTGTATGGCATGTCGTCACCGTGGCATTGCGAGCCGTAAGCATGGCGGCTACGGGACGACCAATCACCAGCGACCGACCAACAACCGCGACCTTGGCCCCATCCAGATCAACGCCGTAATGGTCCAGCAACGCCAGCACGGCCTCGGCCGTACAGGGGGCAAAACCCTCGCCACGCCCCGAAAGCGTGGTGAGCAGCGAGGCCGGCGTCATGGAGTCAACGTCCTTGGCAGGATCGAGCGCCGCGGCGGCTGCGTTCTCGTCAAGGCCGGCGGGCAGCGGGCGGAACATCAGACAGCCATGGACAGCTGGGTCGGCGTTAATGTCCTCGATGGCCGCCAACAGCTCGTCCTGCGAAACATCGGCAGAAAGCAAAACGCGACGAGCCTCAATCCCCACTTTTTCGCAGCGCTTGAGCGCACCGCGCTCGTAGGATAGGTCGTCCTCGCGTTCACCTACACGCACGATAGCCAACGTCGGAACAACGGCCCGCTCGCGCAAAGCCACGCAGCGAGTAGCAAGTTCCTCAGTCAACGCGCGGGCGACGGGAGCACCCTTCAGTAGCTCAGCCATGGCTATCCCCTCTTCCTTGCGGCGTCGGCGGCGCGGCGCGCCAGCGCATCGGCGCGCGGCAGCCACGTATCCAGCAGCTCATCGCACGCTGCCTCGAGCTCCTCGGCGCGTGCACGATCCTTCATAGACGTGGTGTTCGCAAAGAGCGTCAAGCTCGCGCCCTGCATAGCAGCACGGCAGAACACGGCGCCGCATGCCACGTCGGACAGCAACTGGCGCGAGCCCTTGTCGGCCATGTCCTCGAGCAGCGCCAGTGCGCGTCCGCAGGCATCCATAATGCGATACGGCGGCATAGCGGCCACATGCAGCGCATCCTGAATCGCGGTCGCTCGAGCCGGATCGTCACGCGGAATACCGTACGCCGCGGACACCTGCCTGTAGGCACGAACGTCCTCGGCAACCAACTCGACAAGCTCCTGGGCCAGCTCATCAGCCTGGGCAAACGCGCGCGTCAGGCCATCCGCACGATCAGCAAGCGCGGGATTAGTCGCACCGTAGCGGGCAACCATTCCGCACAGCGAGGCGCCCAGCGCGCCCACAAAGGCGCTCGCGCTGCCACCGCCGGGAACCGGCTCGCGCGCAGCCAGCGCCTCGGCAAACCCGCGGCAGGTCTTGTCCATCATCTCTTGGCTCATACGCATGCACCTTCAAGTCATATACATCGGTCGGGTGGCAACCGCCGACCGACCGCATCGATCACATAATGCTGCTAAGTCTAGCCCATAAGTACTCGAGCGTCAGCGCACCTGGCCATCGCGGATTACTATGACGAACGATAGGCGTCGGCACCGCAAACATGGGACACATGGCCCACCTTTCGAGACTTCCGGGCAGCGGCAACTGGGGCATACATATAGGTAAGGAGCCCTATGTTGGGGCAAGCTCATCACGGCACCGGACGACGAATGGAGGAATCACCGCACAGTAAACAAAGGCATCAGGTGCATGCGTAACCGCCGCCCCAGCGACCCGCGGCACACGATGTCCCTGGCAGACAAGGAGGACGCCACCATGAAGAAAAAGACCCTATCGATCCTTTCCCTTTGCATCGCCCTCTTTGCCGCATTTGCCCTTGTCGGCTGCGGCGGGAGCGCATCGGGCGGAGGCGGCAGCACCGCCAAGAGCGAGAGCAAGGAAAAGGCCCCCGTCGCCAAGAAGACCGACTTTATCTGGTTTAAGGTCGAGATGCCCGAGGGTGTCGGCGTAAGCGACTCCGCCGGCAAGAATGCCGACAGGGTTCAGCTCACCTTCCCCGAAGACGAGAACGCCTCGGCCGATCGCTTTATCCCCGTTTGGAAAAAAGCGCTGACGGCCGAGGAGTCCCACGCCGACCAGGCAGAAAAGAAGGGGGATACGTTCCAGTGGAAGGATGGCGGGTCCGTCGAATATAACGGCAGGACGTGG
>URBS01000151.1 GCA_900546085.1 uncultured Collinsella sp. | reverse complement strand
CTTGCAGCGACGGACCTCGGGACGCTCTTACACCACGTCTGCGCGCGCCACCGATGCGCTTTCCAAACGAGCCGAAACGGGCCGAATCGATCGGGCCACCTCGCATCCCGCTATCCTCCCCATGCACCCGAGCGTGCTACACTAGCAGCATCTATGCCACCGCGAATGGCTCGGCCCCACGCCCGCCGCTCGCAAACGAACTTTAAACGCACGAGGGTTGGCCATGCCGCTTTTCTCGCAACATACCGCCCGGTTCTCGCCGGACGTTCCTTTGGAGGGCACCAGCTCTCGCGAGCTGCTCAAGCGGTACCAGCCGCTCGAGACACTTGCGACCGGCGGTTTTGGCTCCATCGAGATTTGCCGCGACACGCACCTGCGCCGCCGCGTCGCCATTAAGCGCATCCCCCTTATCAACGGCGCCGGCATGCCCGCCAGCGACATCATGGATGTCCTGCGCGAGGCGCACACTGCCGCCATGCTTCAACATCCCAATATCGTGCAGGTCATCGACTTTACGCATGACACCGCCTATGCCTACCTGGTCATGGAGTATGTCGACGGTATGTCGCTGGCCGAGTTTTTGCATCGCGTGGACGGCCACTCGCTCACCTTTGACGAGGCCGCGGCCATTGCCGATGCCCTGGGCCAGGCGCTCACCTTCGCCCATAGCAATGGCGTACTCCACCTGGACATTAAGCCCGCCAACGTGCTCATCGACCACTCGGGCAATGTAAAGCTCACCGACTTTGGCATGGCGCGACTGTCGTCCGCCGGTGGCTTTGGCGGCTCGCGCGGCGGCACCATCGGCTACATGCCGCCCGAGCAGCTCGATATCGAGACCGGCACGGTCGACGAGCGCGCCGATGTCTTTGCCCTTGCCTGCGTTATCTATGAGGGCTTGTGCGGCAGCGCTCCCTTTATGGCGGCCACGCCCGCCGACTCGCTCGACCGTATCATCGGCGGCGCCACCTATCCCAGCGAGCTGATACCACACTTTCCCCCGGGAGCCGAGAGCGCGCTCATGAGCGCGCTCTCCCCCATGCCGCAGGACCGCCCCAACAGCATCGAGGCATTTTGCGACCAGCTCCTTGCCGGTCTGGGCAGCGTACGCGAGGGTCGTCGCAGCTTGGAGCAAATGGTTGGCAAGCTTTCGGATGACGAGCAGGAGCTCGACGATATCGAGCCGTCGTACTACGAGGACGACGCCATCGAGGTCGACCCCGCACTCGGCTGGGCGGGCACGCGCTGGATCCATGCGCGCGACCACACCATGCGCGCCATCTCGGCGCTAGCGTGCGGCGCCTTTAGCTTTTTGCTGATGCAAACGGCTGGGGTCGCGGCGCTTCCCGGCCTGGTCATTGCGGCTATCGCGATCGGAGCGGCGGCCGGCCTGGCCCCCCAGATTGGCTCGGCCATCTCGGCTGTGGGCTTTTTGGTGCTCATGGCAAACGCCACCATGCAGGCACAGGGCATCCTGTCGATGTTGCCCGTCGCGGTGATCTTTGCCGCCGCCATGTCCGGTTGGTGGATCGCCTGGGGTCGCACCGAGGCTGCCGCGAGCGCCGCACTCACCTGTGCACTCGCGCTTGGCTGTCTGACCGGCAATACCTTCCTGGCAGCTGGGGTCACCGCCGGCGTCGCGTCATTTTGGCTCGGCCCGGCAAGCGCCGCCGCGGCAACGGGCATGGGCGCACTTTTTGCCCGTCTGGCCACGGTCGTGCTTTCAGCCGGAGGCGTGCTGGGGCTCGGTAACGTTGCCGCAGCGCTGGGAGACCCACTCCTTTGGGCTGCTTTTGTGCTGGTAGCGGCAACTGCCGCGGCGTCATCTGCGCTGCTCAATGCCCATGCCAAGCGTGCCGATCAGGGCTCAAACCTTGCCGCAATCACCGCCATCGCTGTCGCCGGCATCGGCTGCGCAGCGGCATCCTGTCTTGCACACCATATGGAAATTGCCAGCCTTGCAGCCGCGGTCGTCGCCAAGGCGGCGGTTGCGGGAACCCTATCCTCTATAATCGTTGGGATATGCCTATATTTGCTCGGATACCAAAGAACCTATACGGAGAGTGATCTTTCGTGAACTTCCTGAACATCTTCGAGGACCACGTGGCCGGCATCTTCGGTGCCACCCGTGCCCCGTTCTCCTTTAAGAAGCTTGCCAAGCAGGCCGCTCGCGACATGGAGGATCAGACTCTGGTGATCAATGGCGTCAACACGGCGCCGGCACTCTATACCATCCTGATCGCCGCCGACGACGACCCCATGCTCGCCCCGTTCTACCCCGAGCTTTCGCGCGAGGTCCGCGAGTTCGTGAAGGCGCAGGCCGAAAAGCGCCGTTATGTCTTTGTCGGCGAGCCCCTCGTGCGCTTTATGATCGATCCGCAGCTGCGTGCCGGCAAGTTCTCGGTCTTTGCCGAGAACGTCGATGCCCCCACGCTCGGCCGCCTGTACGAAGAAGAGCGCGCCTATCAAAACGGCCTGGGCCAGAGATCGGAAGAGCGTCGCGTAGGGAAAGAGTGTAGATCTCGGTGGTCGCCGTATCATTAAAAAAA
>URBS01000150.1 GCA_900546085.1 uncultured Collinsella sp. | reverse complement strand
GTGGCGAGCAGAATGCCAAAGCCGATGCCATATACGCGCTGGAAAAACTTGGGGAACGTCACGCCCAAGGCGCCAAAGACAAAGGTGATGGCGGCCGTGGCGATAAAGGCAGTGTTGATGGTGGGCAGGTCGTAGTTGGCAAGGCCAAACGACGCGGTCAGGCCGAAGGTACTCGCAAAGATTACGTAGCCCACAAGGGACAGACCCACGGACTGTTTGCTGGCAGCAGCCGACATCATGACCATGCCAACGATGGTCAAAATAAATGAGCCAAAGACCAGCGGCAAAGCGGCGCCGCTCATCATCATGCGCGCAAATGACATGGTGCTCGTAAAGTAAGCACCGGCGCCCATGGCGCAAAAGCCCAAAAAGATCAGAGCAGACATGACAAGGTTGTACGCGCGCGGCGACATCTCCTTGGCACGGCTTGCGCCGGTCTCGATGGGGCCATTCTGATAGCCCTGGATATCGTTCATAGTTTCGTCCTTTCAAAAAGCGCCGCGAATGACGGCGCAGCAGATGACAAGATTCCTACCATTGTACCCGAACGCCGTGCGTCCCTACTTACGGCGCTCGCCCTCGAGGGTGCGGTCAAACGCCCAGACCCACCAACGCATCACGTGGGCCTGCGAGCCGTCCGGCCGTCCGCACGCCTGGTCCTCCAGATACAACTCGGTCGCATGCCCGCCAAAACGAACCTTATACGTTGCCGTACGAACACCGTGAACCGTTAAGCCAAAGCCCGTGGACGAGACAATCTCGTCAATTGTAAAGCAGCGACCGTCGACCCAGCAGACGGTGACCGGCACGACCTGTCCGCCCGCGAGGATGCGAGCCACGACGTCCACATACTGCTTGTGCACGCGCCGAGTTTTGCCATCTGTCTGTCGATATTCCATGCCTCCTATTATCGAACGCATGTTTGCATGTTGTAAAGCGAACAGGCTGTGGTTTTGGGGTGTTGGGGCGCGCGCACGTGTCCTCATGGTGTGTTAGCAAAAAGAACACCCACGGTCAACAGGGCTAATATTCATTTTTAGTGCCAAAAAATTCACTGCTCCCATCAGAACTCGGTAAAGAAACCCGCAGGAGGTGATACGATTTATCATGTTTCTGTAACGTGCCTGCAAACTTCGAGAAAGCCCATATATGGACGTAACGTTCTCAACCTTCCTCGGCCAACTTGTGTCGAACCCAGTCCTTGCCGTCACCGTGATCCTCGCGCTCGGCGCCATCTTCGTCAATGGATGGACCGACGCACCCAACGCCATCGCGACCTGCGTCACTACGCGTTGCATGCCCGCCCGCGCCGCTATTCTCATGAGTGCCGCATTCAACTTCCTTGGCGTGCTCATCATGACGCACTTTAACGCGAGCGTCGCCAACACCATCTCCCATATTGTCGACTTTGGCGGAAACAGCACCATGGCGCTCGCCTGTCTGTGCGCGGCGCTGTTCTCCATCGTCGTCTACGGCGCCACAGCGTCGCGTTTTGGCATCCCCACCTCGCAAAGCCACAGCCTTATCGCCGGCCTGACCGGTGCCGCCATCGCCCTCGGCGGTGCGAGCAGCGTCAACGTCCACGAGTGGATGAAGGTCATCTACGGCCTGGCGCTCTCCATCGGTCTGGGCTTTGTCATGGGCTGGGTCCTGTGCAAGCTCGTCTCGATTCTTTTCGCCGCCGCCAACAGGCGACGTGCCAATGTCTTCTTTAAATACGCTCAGATCGCGAGCGCTGCGGCCATGAGCTTTATGCACGGCGCGCAGGATGGACAGAAGTTCATCGGCGTGCTCTTTTTAGGCGTGGCCTTTGCCAGCGGCCAGACGAGCGTCGGCGATGCCGGCATCCCCATCTGGATTATGCTGCTATGCTCGGCCACCATGGGCATCGGCACCAGCGTGGGCGGCGAGCGCATCATCAAGTCCGTTGGCCAGAGCATGGTCAAGCTCGAAAAGTACCAGGGCTTCTCCGCCGACCTGGCGGGCGCCGCGAATCTGCTGCTTGCCACCCTTACCGGCATCCCCGTGTCCTCCACGCACATCAAGACCTGCGCCATCATGGGCGTCGGTGCCGTCAAACGCCTCTCGGCCATCAACTTCGGCGTCGTCAAGGACATGATGTTCACCTGGTTCTTCACCTTCCCCGCCTGCGGACTCATCAGCTTTGTCATGGCCAAGCTGTTCATGATGTTCCTCTAGTCAAACCGAACGTCCATCCGGACCGTAACACCTCGCCCACCCGTCTTCGCCTCGAAAGGACCCACTCATGGCAAAGAAACCCGATTCGTTCTACTTTGACAACTACGTCGCCTGCGCCGACCTCGCCGTCCAGGCCGCCGAGCTGCTTACCAAGATTTTCGAGAACTTCGATCCCGCAAAGATTCACGATATGCTCGACAAGATGCATGCGATCGAGCATGCGGCCGACAAGAAGCACCATGAGCTTGAGGACGCCCTGCTCACCGCCTTTATCACCCCGCTTGAGCGCGAGGATCTGGACCTGATGAGCTGCTCGCTCGACACCGTGCTCGACCGCATCGAGGGCGTCGTGCAGCGCGTCTACTTCACCAACATCCAGAGCATCCATCCCGATGCCATCGTGATCGCCCACAAGGTGACCGACGCCTGCCGCGCCATGAAAGACCTGATGGTCGAGCTGCCTAACTACCGCAAGTCCAAAACGCTGCGCGAGCTCGTCATCCAGATCAACACCATCGAGTCCGAGGCCGACGAGCTCTATATCAACGCCATGCGTAACCTGCACGTTAACGGCAAGGACCCGCTCGAGGTCATCGCTTGGCGTGACGTGTACGCCTTCCTGGAGTACTGCGCCGACTGCTGCGAGAATGTGGCCGATGTCGTGGATTCGATTGTCATGAAGAACAGTTAATTGGGGGTACGTGTCCCGGCGGCGAAGGGCCGGCCACGGTTTGCTTTCTCACTCCGGCTGCTTTGCAGAGTCGTTCGAAAGTAAACCGTG
>URBS01000149.1 GCA_900546085.1 uncultured Collinsella sp. | reverse complement strand
GGGCTAGGAGGCCTTCGTCGAAGTAGTGTTTGACGGGGCGCATTTCGGTTACTAGGTCCGCGAGATCGGCCAGTGGCAGCAAGCCGCGGCCGGTGAGCACGAGCTCTGTGGTGGTCGGTTTCATTGCGATCAACGCTTCGACATCTTCGCGCGTCACAAAGCCTCGGCGCATGGCTTCTCCCAGCTCATCCAAGATCAGCACGTCGACCTGGCTAATCTGCTCGCGCGCCAGCTCCATGATCTGTGCGGCACAGGCTTCGGGCGTGTCGCGGTCGGCTTGTACGATGCGCAGACCTAAACGGGGCGCCGCATCATGCTCGGCGCAGTGCAGCTTCTTGGCAAACTGAAGCATGAGTACGTTAAGTCCATAGCCCGTGGCGCGCAGCGCAAGCCCCAGCGCAGCCGTCGTCTTGCCCTTGCCGTCGCCCGTATAGATTTGAACCTTGCCGACTCCCAGTGATGCCTTCTCTGTCCTTTCGTGCCCGGCGTCGGTTTATCGCCGTCCGGGTTGGGTATTCTAGAAAAAATTATCAACCCCAGTAGATGGAGTTCAAGCAGATGGAGATGGATGACAATAAACGTAGACGGAATATGATCCTCTACGTGCTCATCGCCTTCGTCGTCTACCTCGTGCTCTCGACCGTTCTGTTCCCCAACATCGGTCACACGCAGCAGATTACGAAGACCGATTACTCGACGTTTGTCAAAGCGCTCGATAAGAAGAGCGTCGACAAGGTCGAGTACAACACGGACGATTACACGATTTATTACACCAAGAAGGGCGAGGACGAGAATATCGCCTACAAGACGACCGGTGTGCCGAATGACGCGGGCTTTACCGATCGCGTGCTTGAGTCCGGTGCTTCGCTTGAGTCGGTCGTTCCCGATAAGAACTCGGGCCTGATGACCTACTACCTGCTCACCCTCATTCTTCCCATGGTGATTTTCTTCCTGATTGGCTGGTGGCTCAACCGCCGCATGAAGAAGGCCATGGGTGATGACGGTCCGTCGATGAACTTTGGCGGCGGTGGTTTTGGCGGCGGCGGACTGGGCAAGTCCGGCGCGCGCGTGATCGCCTCCAAGGACGTGGGCGTGACCTTTAAGGATGTCGCCGGCCAGGAAGAGGCTAAGGAGTCCCTCAAGGAGGTCGTCGACTTTCTGGAGAAGCCGCAGCGCTACGAGGAGATCGGCGCCAAACTGCCACGCGGCGCTCTCCTTGTCGGCCCTCCGGGTACCGGTAAAACCCTGCTCGCCAAGGCTGTGGCCGGCGAGGCGGGCGTGCCGTTCTTTAGTATTTCTGGTTCTGAGTTTGTTGAGATGTTTGTCGGCCGCGGCGCCGCTAAGGTTCGCGACCTGTTTAAGCAGGCCAAGGAAAAGGCCCCGTGCATCGTCTTTATCGACGAGATCGATACCATCGGCAAGAAGCGCGATGGCGGCGGCTTTAGTGGCAACGACGAGCGCGAGCAGACGCTCAATCAGCTGCTGACCGAGATGGACGGCTTTGATAACCATAAGGGTATCGTCGTCCTCGCTGCGACCAACCGTCCCGACAGCCTTGATCCGGCCCTGCTGCGCCCCGGCCGCTTCGACCGCCGCATCCCCGTTGAGCTGCCCGACCTGACCGGTCGCAAGAATATCCTTGAACTGCACGCCAAGAGCGTGAAGACGCAGCCGCCGATCGACCTGACCGCGATCGCCCGCGCCACGCCTGGCGCCTCGGGTGCCGACCTGGCCAACATCATCAACGAGGGCGCCCTGCGCGCTGTCCGCGAGGGTCGCAAGCGCGCCACGCAGGATGACTTTGAGGAGTCGGTGGAGGTCGTCATCGCCGGCCAGCAGCGTAAGTCCACGGTGCTGTCCGATCACGAGAAGCAGGTCGTGTCCTATCACGAGATCGGCCATGCCATCGTTGCCGCCCGCCAGAAGGGTTCTGCGCCGGTTACGAAGATCACCATCGTGCCGCGTACGAGCGGTGCTCTGGGCTACACCATGCAGGTCGAGGAGGACGAGCGCTTCTTGACCACGCGCCAGGAGGTGCTCGACAAGCTCGCTGTCTACTGCGGCGGACGTGCTGCCGAGGAGCTCATCTTTGGTGAGATGACGACTGGCGCGGCCAATGATATCGAGCAGGCCACCAAGCTCGCCCGCAACATGGTGACGCGCTTTGGTATGTCGGAAGAGTTTGGCATGATGGCGCTCGGTACCGTTCAGAATGCCTACCTCAACCAGGACACGTCGCTCACCTGTGCCCCCGGTACGGCCGAGCGCGTCGACGCGATCGTCGCCAAGCTGATCGAGGACGCACATGACCGCGCCCTGCAGATCCTCAAAGAGAACAAGTTTAAGCTCCATGAGCTGGCTCGTTATCTGTACAAGAAGGAGACGATCACGGGCGAGGAGTTCATGAATCTCCTCACGCGCGAGAATCCGCTGATGCCAAAGCAGCAGTAAGGCTGGTTGCACAACGTCGAACGCCCCATTTGAGTTTCTATCTCAAATGGGGCGTTTTGTTTGGGAGGGATATGTATGAAGATCGTGGTGAGTGCCTGCTTGATGGGAGAGAGCTGCAAATATAACGGGCTCGACAATTACCATCGCGCGTTGGTCGAGGCCTGCGAACGCACAGGGACCGAGGTCCTGTTGGTGTGCCCCGAGGTTTTTGGCGGCTTGCCCACACCGCGCAAGCCGTCCGAGATTGTGAATGGCGAGGTTTGTACCTGCGAGGGCATCTCGGTCGATCGCGAGTTTCGCCAGGGTGCTCAGCGCGCGCTCGATATGTGCGAGCAGGCGGGCGGCCCGTCCGAGATCGTTGCGTGCATTTTGCAGGACCGCAGCCCCTCGTGCGGTACGGGTCACGTCTACGATGGCACCTTTAGCGGTACGCTCACCGCGGGCAATGGTGTTTTTGTCGATCTGCTGCTGCGTCACGGGTACCGTGTGATTCCGGCTAGCGAGTTCGATCCCAGCATGCTGGAACATTGTCCACAGCACTCGAACCCAACACTTCCTCACGGGTGACCGTTTTGGCATCATCCGTGAAGT
>URBS01000148.1 GCA_900546085.1 uncultured Collinsella sp. | reverse complement strand
CTCATAATCGGCTACATTCAGTTCGAAAGGAGTGAGCTGCACACCGCCCCTGGTAGATACGCTCTTCGATGCACTCTTCTTCTGCGAAGCTACCATCTGCAGCTTGAGTTTGCCAAACTGCATATCGGTTCTAACACCAAACAGACTGCTGGCGCCTTTGATGAGCGAAGAGTTGGAAGGGAAAGAGACGTTGCCCGCCTCAACCTCCCGCTCGCCGAGGATCAGCATGTACGGCGGACGGTCGACGTTGCGGGCCTCGCGGATCTTGTAGCCGATCTTCTCGTCGCGGTCGTCGCAGACCACGCGAATGCCGGCCTCCTCCAGTTTGGCGCACACCTCGTGGGCGTAGTCGCGGCTCTTCTCAGAGACAGGAAGTGCCTTGACCTGCACGGGAGCCAGCCAAGTGGGAAACTTGCCCGCAAAGTGCTCAATCAGAATACCGATGAAGCGCTCGATAGAGCCAAAGCACACGCGATGCAGCATGATGGGGCGCTTCTTGGTGCCGTCGGCATCCACATACTCCAGATCAAAGTTGAGCGGCATCTGGAAGTCGAGCTGGACGGTGCCGCACTGCCAGGTACGGCCGAGCGAGTCCTCCAGATGGAAGTCGATCTTGGGGCCGTAGAAGGCGCCGTCGCCCTCGTTGACCTCGTAGTCCATACCCAGCTTCTCCAGAGCGGTGCGAAGGCCCTCTTCGGCGCGAGCCCAGTCCTCGTCGGAGCCCATGGAGTCCTCGGGGCGGGTGGAAAGCTCAACGTGGTACTTAAAGCCAAACTTTTGGTACACGGAGTCGATGAGGTTGACAACGCCGACGATCTCGTCGGTCAGCTGGTCGGGACGCACAAACAGGTGGGCGTCATCCTGGTTAAAGCAGCGCACGCGGAACAGGCCGTGCAGGGCGCCGCGCAGCTCGTGGCGGTGCACCAGGCCAATCTCGCCGGCGCGGATGGGCAGCTCGCGATAGGAGTGCGGCTTAGAGGCGTATACCAGCACGCCGCCCGGGCAGTTCATGGGCTTAATGCAGTACTCCTCGTCGTCAATGACGGTGGAGTACATGTTGTCCTTGTAGTGGTCCCAGTGGCCCGAGGTCTTCCACAGCTGTTTATTCATGATGAGCGGCGTGGAGATCTCCACGTAGCCGGCCTTGTGGTGGATCTCGCGCCAGTAGTCCAGCAGCGTGTTCTTAAGGATCATGCCGTTGGGCAGGAAGAACGGGAAGCCGGGGGCCTCGTCGCGCATCATAAAGAGGTCCATCTCGCGGCCGATCTTGCGGTGGTCGCGCTTCTTGGCCTCCTCCAGCATGTGCATGTGCTCGTCGAGCTCTTCCTTGGTGGCAAAGGCGACGCCGTTGATGCGGGTGAGCATCTTGTTGTCCTTGTCGCCCTTCCAGTAAGCGCCCGAGACGCCAGTGAGCTTAAAGGCCTTCAGCGCCTTGGTGTAGCAGATGTGGGGGCCGACGCACATGTCGATGTAGTCGCCCTGCTGGTAGAAGGTGATGCGGGCGTCGTCGTCCAGGTCGCCGATGTGCTCGACCTTGTACTTCTCGCCGCGCTCCTCCATAAGGGCGATAGCCTCGGCGCGGGGCTTCTCGTACACGGAGAACTTGAGGTTCTCCTTGACGATCTTCTTCATCTCGGCCTCGATCGCGGGGAAGTCGTCCTCGCTGATCTTGACGCCCTCGGGCAGGTCGACGTCGTAGTAGAAGCCGTTGTCGGTCGCGGGGCCGTAGGCAAAGTCGGCCTCGGGGTACAGGCGCTTGATGGCCTGCGCCATGATGTGCGCGGCGGAGTGACGGATGACGTGCGTGACCTCGTCCTGCGGGAGCTCGGCCACCGAACCGTCATTGTAGAGTGCCTTCATGGGTATGTTTTCTCCTCTCGGATGCCTGATGCAAGTGCGTGCGATGCGCTCGGCGTTTTAACTTGCATCATTATAGGCAGGTTGCCTTGGTATACAAGCGCCCGCCGCACCTTAATGGCACGGCGGGCGATTTTCTACGCATGCTTCATCGTGTGGGGCGGGACTGCGGGGCGCGCGTGGCTTGCGGCGTGCCCGTGGCTTGCGACCGGCCCGGCGATGGATGCGTTACTGGATGCGAGTTCGGCAGTAGGGGCAGACCTTCCAATGCGCGTCGAGCGGGCGATGGCAGCTGGGGCAGACGTTGCGAACCTGGGTATCGCACACCGGGCAGACGACGAAGTCCTTCTCGATGGGCGCCCCGCACTGCGGGCAGGTGCCGTACTGGGCAAGCTGGCGCTCGCGCAGGGCCATGTCCAGCTCCTGCTCCTCGCGGTCGGATGCGTAGGAGTGCGGGCGCAGGACCAGGTAGGCGATGAGACCCACAAACGGGATGAGGGCGATGATGCCCCATGCCACGTAGGCGCTGGCGCCGCGGCGGCGAGCGTCGATGAACACATAGACGACCGACAGCACATACAGGGCGATGATAAAGCCAACGAAGGCATAGACGACGCCCATAAGCTGCGGCGACATGAGCTCGGAGATGTACTTGGACATTACGGGTACCTTTCGGAATATTAACAGTCCGGTCAAGTTTACCACGGGGTTTGTTTATATGGGACCACGGCTAGGGGCGGGGCTGGTGCGGACACAAACATCTCAATCTGTAACAGGTGGAGGCGGAATCCGGGTATAGGTGTTACAGATCGAGACACAGGGGTCCCTCCCCGACTTCAATCTCGATCTGTAACATCTTGGGCCCCAAAACCCCTCTTACTGTTACAGATCGAGACATTCAAAATCCGCCGGAAGGTTTGTCTTGATCTGTAACATCTAGAACCCAAATCCTCGTCTAACTGTTACAGATGGAGACGAACGGTTGCCTTAGTTGTCGACAGACGAGGCCAACATCCGTGCCGGGTCTCCAATCGCCTGCCGTTGGCGGGTGTTGCGGGGCTGTTCGCCGCATTGCCGCCGCACTAGGGGCGCGCAGACCGTAGGATGGTTTTATTGACAGCCTGTCAACTTATCTGGGAGGCACCGTGGCAGAAACGTTTGATATCGCAATTGTGGGCGCGGGCATTACCGGGTGCGCCATCGCGAGGCAGCTCGCGCGGTTTGACCTGTCCATTTGCGTAGTCGAGGCGGCTAACGATATTGCGCTGGGCGCGTCGAAGGCCAACGGCGGCCTGGTGCACGCTGGCTACGATCCGGCGGCGGAAACC
>URBS01000147.1 GCA_900546085.1 uncultured Collinsella sp. | reverse complement strand
GGCGACCACCGAGATCTACACTCTTTCCCTACACGACGCTCTTCCGATCTCCTGCAAAACGGCTGGTGGTCCTGCGTGACGGAGCTCATTCCCAACACGGTTCGCATTGAAGCGCCAAAGAAATAAAAATTTCTCTAGCACGCGGCGAAAATCTTTGTTACTATAGTCGAGCTAACGGGTTGTGGCTCAGTTTGGTAGAGCACTGCGTTCGGGACGCAGGGGTCGCTGGTTCAAATCCAGTCAACCCGACCAGAGCATGAGGAGGGACCGCTTCTTGCGGTCCCTTTTTTTAGCTATTGTTGTGATACCGCGGCACCCGCGGTATACTCATTCGAGCTTGTCTCGCTGTATTGTGGAGGTCTACATGTTTGGACTGAGGGCTCCTGAGCTCATCATTATTCTCGTTGTTGTCCTGATTATCTTCGGGCCTAAGAACCTGCCGAAGCTCGGCAGGTCCCTCGGCTCTACCGTCAAGAATATCCGCGAGGGTATGGAGGGCGACGATAAGGGCGAAACCAAGCAGGCCGAGGACGTTGTGGTCGAGGAGTCCAAGGAGGACAAGGAGATCGCTGAGCTCGAGGCCAAGCTCGCTGCTGCCAAGAAGAAGCAGGCAGAGGACAGCGACGCGGACGCAGAGTAGTCCCATCCCTTTGGGGTGAGCACCTGACCGGCTTGCCCGCAGGCTAGCCGGTCTTTTTCGTTTTGTTGACAGTTGATTGTTTGATCAGAGTTGGGGAGATATCCGTATGGACGCAAGCCAGATCGTACTGACCGCTGAGGGCCGCCAGAAGCTCGTCGAGGAGCTCGCTTGGCGTGAGGGCGATTACGCCAAGGAGATCGTCGAGGACATCAAGGAAGCCCGCGCGTTCGGCGACCTTTCGGAGAACTCCGAGTACGATGCCGCCAAGGACAAGCAGGCCCAGAACGCCGCTCGTATTGCCGAGATCCAGGCCATCCTTGCCAACGCTCAGGTTGCTGCCACCACAGGTGATCTGACCGTCTCCATCGGTTCCACCGTTTCTCTGATTGATCCCAACGGTGAGGTCATGGAAGTCACGCTCGTCGGTACCACCGAGACCAACTCGCTCGAGCACAAGATTTCCAACGAGTCTCCAGTCGGCCACGCCATCATCGGTCACGGCGAGGGCGACTCCGTCGAGGTCGTTACGCCTTCCGGCAAGACTCGCGTCTACACCATCGCCAAGATTGCACGCTAGACCACGGTCCCGCGTAAAGGTATGTTTTCGCTCCCTGGGACCGAATCCTGGGGAGCGTTTTAGTTTGAGGAGCTAACTTATGGCAGAGAACCAGAACGCCGCAGATCAGGCATCGACGCTCAACGACGAGCGCGCCACCCGCCTGGCCAAGCGCGCCGCCCTGTTCGAGGCGGGCCAGAACCCCTATCCCGAGCACTCTGAGCTTGAGGACTACGTTGCCGATATCGAGGCTAAGTACGCCGAGCTTGCCGATGGCGAGGACACCGAGGACGTCGTGAAGATCGCCGGCCGCGTGGTCGCCAAGCGCGGTCAGGGCAAGATCATGTTCATCGTCGTGCGCGATGCGACTGCCGAGATTCAGCTGTTCTGCCGCATCAACGACATGGACGAGGCTGCCTGGAATACGCTCAAGTCCCTCGACCTGGGCGACATCTTGGGCGTGACAGGCGTGGTTGTGCGCACCCAGCGCGGCCAGCTTTCCGTTGCCCCTAAGAGCGCGACCCTGCTTTCCAAGGCCGTTCGTCCGCTGCCCGAGAAGTTCCACGGTCTTTCCGACAAGGAGACCCGCTATCGCCAGCGCTATGTCGACCTGATCGCCAACGACGACGTTCGCGAGACCTTCCGTAAGCGTTCGCAGATTCTCTCCACCTTCCGTCGCTTTATGGAGTCCGATGGCTACATGGAGGTCGAGACCCCCATCCTGCAGACCATCCAGGGTGGTGCCACGGCCAAGCCGTTCATTACCCACTTCAACGCGCTCGATCAGGAGTGCTACCTGCGTATTGCCACCGAGCTGCACCTCAAGCGCTGCATCGTCGGTGGTTTTGAGCGCGTGTTCGAGATCGGCCGCATCTTCCGTAACGAGGGCATGGACCTTACCCACAACCCCGAGTTCACCACGATGGAGGCCTACCGTGCCTTCTCCGACCTCGAGGGCATGAAGGCGCTCGCCCAGGGTGTCATTAAGGCGGCTAACAAGGCCATCGGCAACCCCGAGGTCATCGAGTACCAGGGCCAGACCATCGACCTTTCTGGTGAGTGGGCCAGCCGTCCCATGACCGACATCGTCTCCGACGTGCTCGGCAAGCAGGTCACCATCGACACGCCGGTCGAGGAGCTCGCTGCCGCAGCACGCGAGAAGGGCCTGGAGATCAAGCCCGAGTGGACTGCTGGCAAGATCATCGCCGAGATTTACGATGAGCTGGGCGAGGACACCATCGTCAACCCCACGTTCGTGTGCGATTACCCCATCGAGGTCAGCCCGCTTGCCAAGCGCTTTGAGGACGATCCGCGCCTGACGCACCGCTTTGAGCTGGTTATCGCCGGTCACGAGTACGCCAACGCGTTCTCCGAGCTCAACGACCCGGTCGACCAGGCCGAGCGCTTTGCCGCCCAGATGGCCGAGAAGGCTGGCGGCGACGACGAGGCCATGGAGTACGACGAGGACTACGTGCGCGCCCTCGAGTACGGTATGCCTCCCGCGGGCGGCATCGGCATCGGTATCGACCGCGTGGTCATGCTGCTCACCAACCAGGCTTCCATCCGCGACGTGCTACTGTTCCCGCACATGAAGCCCGAGAAGGGTTTCCAGTCCGGTGCCGCTGCCGCCAAGGCTGCCGAGGCCGGCAACGCCGCGAGCCCGTTCGTCAAGCCGCTCAAGCCCACGGTTGATTACTCCAAGATCGCCGTCGAGCCGCTGTTTGAGGAGTTCGTCGACTTCGATACCTTCTCCAAGAGCGATTTCCGCGCTGTGAAGGTCAAGGCGTGCGAGGCCGTCAAGAAGTCCAAGAAGCTGCTGAACTTTACGCTCGACGACGGCACTGGCACCGACCGCACCATCCTCTCCGGCATTCACGGTTATTATGAGCCCGAGGACCTGGTCGGCAAGACTCTGCTCGCCATCACCAACCTGCCTCCGCGCAAGATGATGGGTATTCCCAGCTGCGGCATGCTCATCAGCGCTATCCACGAGGAGGAGGGCGAGGAGCGTCTCAATCTGATCCAGCTCGACGCTTCCATCCCCGCCGGCGCAAAGATGTACTAACTAGTTACGCGGTTCTACGAACCGCGTAACGGCTCGACGC
>URBS01000146.1 GCA_900546085.1 uncultured Collinsella sp. | reverse complement strand
ACTTAATGTGCTTTCCGTCTTGCGCAGGACTGTAGAGCAGCAAACTTAACCGCCCCGCCCGGCAGGCGAGCGGACAGCGAACGACATCTGTCCAACAATTCGTGCGAAACACAATGAAAAACCGTTTGATGTGAGTTAATATAAACAACGTCGTGAATCTGACTCCTGCCACATGCATGACAGGGGTTAAACACAAAAAGGAGTCAATTATGGTTTCTGAGAAGGCTACTCTCGTCAATCCGCAGGGTCTTCACATGCGTCCGGCTGGCCTCTTCGCCTCCACCATGGGCAAGTACGCCTGCGACGTGACGGTCGTCACCCCCGAGAAGGAGGTCAACGGCAAGTCCCCGATGGCCCTCATGGCTGCTGGTATCCCTTGCGGTACCGAGGTCGAGGTCAAGTGCGACGGCGCCGACGAGGCCGAGGCTCTGGCTGCTGCCATCGAGCTCATCAAGAGCGGTCTTGGCGAGTAGAACTCAAACGGGTCGCATGTTGAACAATTAAGTTCATACTTGGGGGCGCAGTGACCTGTATCAAGGTAGCTGCGCTCTTTTGTCATGGATATGGCAAAACGCTTTATCACATGGCACGGAGAGAGGAATGGGAATGTATCAGGGAGTCAACGCATCCGAGGGCATCGGAATCGGCACCGTTATGGTCGCCGTCGATCCCGACTTGACGTTTGAGCCGCACGAGGTTGCTGATTCGGCAGCAGAGAAGGAGCGCTATCAGACCGCTCTTTCGGTCTTCTGTGAGAAGACCCAGGCTCAGGCCGACCACATGAAGGAGGCGGTGGGCGAGGCCGAGGCCGAGATCATGAGCGGACACATTGTCCTGGCTCAGGATCCGGGCATGACCGACGCCATCAACGCCGCCATTGACGGCGGCACCTGCGCCGAGCAGGCGCTCATGGACACCTCGACCATGTTCGAGAACATGTTCCTGTCCATGGACGACGAGATGTTCCGTCTGCGCGCGGCCGACATCGCCGACATCCGCACCGGTATTCTGGCCGAGCTGCTGGGCAAGGAGGTCGTCGACCTCTCCGTCCTGCCCGAGAACACCGTCGTTGTCGTGCACGACCTCACGCCGTCCATGACCGCCACGATCGATAAGGCCCACGTTGCCGGTATCGTCACCGAGACCGGTGGCCGCACGTCGCACTCCGCAATCATTGCGCGCGCCCTCGAGATCCCGGCTGTCCTTTCGGTTTCCAACAGCTGCACCGCACTGCGCAACGGCATGACCGTTGTCGTCGACGGTGGCAAGGGTATCGTCGAGGCCGATCCCGATGAGGAGACGCTCGCCGCTTACACTGCCAAGGCCGAGGCTTTCGCTGCCGAGAAGGCGGCTCTCGAGGCCTTCCGCGGCAAGCCGTCCGTGACTGCAGACGGCATCAAGAAGATCATTGCCTGCAACATCGGCAACCCCGATGACGTGCCCAACGCGCTCGATCACGATGCCGAGGCTATCGGCCTGTTCCGTTCCGAGTTCCTGTTCATGGACTCTGCTGAGCTTCCTTCCGAGGAGGAGCAGTTCAACGCCTACCGTAAGGTCGCCAGCGCGCTCAAGGGCGCTCCGGTCATCATCCGCACGCTCGATGTTGGTGGCGACAAGGAGATTCCGTACCTGCACATGGTCAAGGAAGAGAACCCCTTCATGGGCTTCCGTGCCGTGCGTTACTGCCTGGCCAACCCCGATCAGTACAAGGTCCAGCTCCGCGCCCTGTTGCGCGCCAGCGCCTTTGGTGACGTCAAGATCATGATCCCGCTCGTCACCTGCGTCGAGGAGGTCGTGGCCGTCAAGGAGCTCGTCGAGCAGTGCAAGACCGAGCTGACCGAAGAGGGTCGCAAGTTCAACGAGAACATCGAGGTCGGCATCATGGTCGAGACGCCTGCCGCCTCGCTGCTCGCTGACCGCCTGGCCGAGGTCGCCGACTTCTTCTCCATCGGCACCAACGACCTGATCGGCTACACCATGTGCGCCGACCGTGGCAACGACACCATCTCCAACCTGTACCAGGTTTACTATCCCGCCGTGCTCCGCTCGCTCAAGAACATCATCGAGAGCGGCGTGAAGGCCGGCATCATGGTCGGTATGTGCGGCGAGGCCGCTGCCGATCCGTTGCTCGAGCCGCTGCTGATCAGCTGGGGCCTGGAGGAGTTCTCGATGAGCGCTCCGTCCATCCTGCGCGCCCGCAAGACCATCAGCCAGTGGACCAAGGCCGAGTGCGACGAGCTTGCCGAGAAGGCGCTCGCCTGCAACACCGCTGCCGAGGTCAAGGCACTGCTCGAGTCCGCAGCTCGCTAATTTGGTATCAGAGGTAACCGCGTGGTTGGAATGGGCCGGCCACGCGGCCCTCACATATACAGGGGGTACTGTAAATGTTCTACACGCTAACCGCTAACCCGGCTGTCGACATGACGGTTTCGAGCTCTCCGCTCGAGCCCGACGAGAACGTCCGCACCGGCTCGGCCAGCTACACGGCTAACGGCAAGGGCCTCGACGTGTCCTTCGCCTTTAAGAAGATGGGCGTCGACACCGTCGCGCTCGGTTTCTTCGCCGGCTTCACGGGCAAGTTCATCGTCGAGGAGGTCATGAACCTGGGTTGCCTTTGCCGCCCGGTCTGGACCGACGGTATCACGCGCATCAACACCTACGTCAACGATGGCCAGCACGAGTACGGCATCCTGAACCCCGGTGCTCCGATCACGCCGCAGCATCAGGAGGAGCTCTACAACATCCTGGACACCGCGGGCGACCTTGAGTGCCTGATCGTCTCCGGCTCCGTGCCTCCCAAAGCTACGCCCGACTTCCTGGCTCAGGTCATGGAGCACGCTCAGGCCCGTGGCGCCGACGTCGTCCTGGACCTGTCCTCCGACAAGCTCAAGGAGCTCGCTCACAAGAAGCCGCTGCTCATTAAGCCGAACCATCACGAGATGAAGGCTATCTTCGGCGTGCCGGTCGACACCGACGACGAGGTCCGCGTTGCCATGAAGCTGGCTCACGAGGCCGGCGTCCAGAACGTGCTGCTCACCCGTGGTAGCCGCGGTGACGCTTACTTCTCCAACGGCGAGGACATCTGGTATGCCAAGCGTGAGTTCAACATCAAGCTTGTCTCTTCCGTCTGCGCCGGCGACTGCACCCTCGCTGCGTTCCTGCACAAGTGGTACAGGGATCGCGACAACGTCGAGGAGGCCATGAAGCTCGCTATGGCCACCGGCGCCAACGTTGCTGAGTCCGTCGGCATCGGCGACTTTGGTCACGTCGACGAGTACAGCAAGCGCGTTGCCGTTCGCAAGCTCGATCGCAAGTAAGCGAAACACGACAAACTCGTGCGCATACGGCGTCCCGGTTTGAACTGCACCCCAAAACTTGGACGGCTTAA
>URBS01000145.1 GCA_900546085.1 uncultured Collinsella sp. | reverse complement strand
ACGGACCTGAAAGGGGTGGGACAAAATAATCAGTAGTGTTTGTCCCATGGCCGATACGAGTGTCGAGCTCGTTGCGTCACTCGAACATGGGACAAACACTACTGATTATTTTGTCCCAGCAACCCACTCATCGGTACAGAAACAAGAGCCCCGCTCGGGTGAACGGGGCTCGGATACATGCATTTGCGCGTCTACTACAGCGCCATCGTGCGAGCGCGGTCGATACGCGCCAGGCAGTCGTCGCGGCCGACGAGCGCCATGGTCTCGCCCAGCGGAGGGCTCACCATGTTGCCGCAGACGGCGATGCGCACGGCCTGGAACACCACGCGCTTCTTGAGGTCCATCTGCTCGGGCAGCGGCTCAAGCGCGGCGTCGATGGCCTCGGCAGTCCACTTGTCCACGCCCTCGAGCGCAGCCTTGGCGGCATCCAGAATGGCGCCCATGCCTTCCTTAGCCAGGCCCTTGTTAACGGATTTCTCGTCATACTCGAGAGTCTCGGCCGTAGCAAAGATGGGAGCGGCGACGGTCACGGCGTCGGTCGGCATCTTGGTGCGCGGCTTGACGATGGCGGCAAGCGCATCAATCCAGTCCTCGCCGTACTCGACGTTGCCCTCGATGAGACCCGCCTCGTGCAGCTTGGGGACCATGATCTCATCGGCAAACTGCGCGTCGGACATGCCGTTGATGTACTCGGCATTGACCCAATCGAGCTTCTTGGGATCGAAGGTCGCCGGGTTCTTGGAGATGCGGTCGAGCGAGAACTTGCTGGCTAGGACATCGCGCGGGATGATCGTGGTCTCGCCGTCGAGCGACCAGCCGAGCAGCGCCAGGTAGTTGACGAAGGCGTCGGAAAGGTAACCGGCGTCGCGGTACTCCTCCACCGAAGTTGCGCCGTGGCGCTTGGAGAGCTTCTTACCGTCGGCGCCCAGGATCATGGAGATGTGGGCGAACGTGGGCACGGGCGCGCCGAGGGCCTCGTAGACCATGACCTGGCGCGGGGTGTTGGACAGGTGGTCGTCGCCGCGGATGACATGGGTGATCTTCATCATGGCGTCGTCGACGACGGTCGCGAAGTTGTACGTGGGCGTGCCATCGGAGCGGAAGATGACAAAGTCGTCGAGCTCCTTGGCGTCGAAGGTCACCTCGCCGTGGACGGCATCGTGGATGACGACGTCGCCGCGGTCCTCGGGCACCTTGATGCGCAGGACGTAGGACTCGCCGGCCTCGATGCGGCGGCGGGCCTCCTCGGGATCAAGATCGCGGCAACGACGCTGATAGCCCTGGAAGGGGTCCTTGCGCTCCTGCGCGGCCTTGCGGTCGGCGTCGAGCTGCTCCTTGGTGCAGAAGCAGGGATAGGCCTTGCCCTCGTCCCAAAGTTTCTGGGCGGCCTGCTTGTACAGGTCCAGGCGCTCGGTCTGGGCATAGGGGCCAAAGTCTCCGCCCACCTCGGGACCCTCGTCCCAGTCCAGGCCCAGCCAACGCATGGCGCGCAGGATGATCTGCGTGTTCTCGTCGGTAGAGCGGGTGGGATCGGTGTCGTCAATGCGCAGGATGAACGTGCCGCCGTTAGCACGGGCGAAAGCCCAGTTATAGATAGCGGTGCGGGCGCCGCCGATGTGCAGCTTGCCCGTCGGTGAGGGTGCAAAGCGGACGCGAACGTCTGATGCCATGGAAATCTCCTCGATTGCAGGATGGATGTCTAACCGCATCAGTATAAAGCAACAAAGCAACCTCCGCACAAAGGGCACCGACCCATTCATTGGGGACAGACTTAAATGACCATTCGTTGGGGCAGACTTACAGCGGGCAAATGGAGGAGTGTCCCAAACTGCCGGCACATAAGGAACGTCCCCAGGTGCCGTAAGAGTGTTCCTATTGGCTGGTCATTTAAGTCCGTCCCCAAAGAGTAGGTGCGGAAAGGGTGTGAATGTTTGATTTACGCGCTATGATGTGCCCTTGCATAGAGAGCCCGGCGGAATGGTAACGGTCGCCGGGACACGTTTTTGAAAGGACAATCATGTCAGAAGAACTTCGTTCCATCCCACCCCAACACGGGTCCTTTGTTTTTACGTCGGAGTCGGTGACCGAAGGTCATCCCGATAAGATCGCTGACCAGATCAGCGACGCCGTCCTCGACGCAATCCTCGCCAAAGAAATAGAGCTGCAGGAGCAGGGCTATATTGCGCCCAACGGTGTGCCCGCCAACGTAGAGAACGTCCGCTGCGCCTGCGAGACCCTCGTGACCACCGGCACGGTCATCGTCGCCGGCGAGATTCGCACCCAGGCCTACGTCGACGTACAGGAAATCGCCCGCGGCGTCATCCGCCGCATTGGCTACAACCGCGCCAAGTTCGGTTTTGACTGCGACACCTGCGGCGTTATGAGCCTCATCCACGAGCAGTCGCCCGATATCGCCCAGGGCGTCGACGAGTCCTTCGAGACCCAGACCGGCGCTACCACCGACCCGATCGACCTGATCGGCGCCGGCGACCAGGGCATGATGTTCGGTTATGCCTCCAACGAGACCAAGACCCTCATGCCCATGCCGCACTACCTGGCAAGCCGCCTGGCCGAGCGCCTGGCCGCCGTGCGTCACGACGGCACCCTCGCCTATCTGCGTCCCGACGGCAAGACCCAGGTCACCGTGCGCTACGAGGAAGGCAAGCCCGTCGAGGTCACGACCATCGTCATCTCCACGCAGCACGCCGCCGAGATCGAGGACATGGGCAAGATCAAGGCCGACCTCATCGAGCGCGTCATCACCCCGGTCATGGCCGCCGAGAACATGCCGTGGGACAACGCGGACATCTACGTGAACCCCACCGGTCGCTTTGTCGTGGGCGGCCCCATGGGCGACACGGGCCTCACCGGCCGCAAGATCATCGTCGACACCTACGGCGGCTACGGCCGTCACGGCGGTGGCGCCTTTAGCGGCAAGGACTGCACCAAGGTCGACCGTTCCGCCGCGTATGCCGCGCGCTGGGTCGCCAAGAACGTGGTCGCCGCCGGTCTGGCCGACCGCTGTGAAGTCGAGCTCGCCTACGCCATCGGCGTTTCCAAGCCCCTCTCAATCATGGTCGACACCTTCGGTACCGCGCATGTTGCCGAGGACAAGATCGTCGAGGCCGTCGAGAAGACCTTCGACCTGCGCCCGGGCGCAATCATCCGCGACCTGGACCTGCGTCGACCGATCTACGAGAAGACGGCAGCCTACGGCCACTTCGGCCGCGAAGACGCCGACTTCACCTGGGAGAATACCGACCGAGTCGAAGAACTCAAAGCAGCCTGCGGCCTGTAAGCTAGCGGCAAAAGCTACAGCCAAATCGAAACGCACCAAAAGAGGTACCGGACCAACCGGTACCTCTTTTTTATTAACCGGTGGTGAAGATGAGCCGACCTGGGACGCAGAATAGGTCACCAGCTCATGAATTTTGCAGCACGAGCGCCTCTACCATGTATCCTTAGTCCCGAGGGGCGGGGCATAAGGTCGATCGCGAGTTCCGCACGAGCCGGAGAGCACTTAATGTGCTCTC
>URBS01000144.1 GCA_900546085.1 uncultured Collinsella sp. | reverse complement strand
AAAAATAGCTGTTTACCTGCCTAGAAACAATTTGAGCGGTATACAATAACCGTAACTGTTTCATCCTTAGCGGGATGCCGCATGATGGATATTACCTGCCATCGTGAGGTGTGTCGGTCGCGCACGGCGCGTTAGATGCTCGTGCTCGGTTTGAGGAGGCTGCTATGGCGGGCAAGGGTCGTGCGAGTGTTAACGATATGAAGCGTGTCGAGGTGCTGGTGTTGATGGAGATCGACCAGCAAACCGAAGATAATGGCGGGCCGTATGGTTTCTCGCGCAAAACGCTTGCCGAGCGCGTGGGGGTTTCGCCGTATCGTGCCCGCGCCGCAATCGATCGCTTGGATTCCGAAGGTATGATTGATGTCGTCTCGCGTTATAGCGACGACGGCGGTCAGCTTGCAAATGGCATTTGCCTCACCGAACGTGGTGAGTGGTATCTTGAGGGCGTCCGTACCGGCATGCTCGTTCAAGAAATGCTTGAGGACGAGGTTGCTGATCGATAGCAGCATGTATCCCTTGCCATCGCGACGCCGCCTGGGAAACCGGGCGGCGTTTTGTTTCAAGATTGAGAAATGCAATCGCACGCGAGAAAAATTGCGGACGGTCCGCGGCGCGAGTATTACAATGAAGACCCGTAAGATGTGGATAAACAACTTCTACGGGAAGCGCAGGTAACTCAATATGACCAAGCATGTGTTCGTAACCGGTGGCGTGGTTTCGTCCCTGGGCAAGGGTATCACCGCGGCCTCGCTGGGCCGTCTGCTCAAGTCGCGTGGCTACAAAGTAACGATGCAGAAGGCCGACCCGTATCTGAACGTCGACCCCGGTACCATGAGCCCGTTCCAGCATGGTGAGGTCTTTGTAACCGAGGATGGTTACGAGTCCGACCTGGACCTGGGTCATTACGAGCGCTTTATTGATGAGAACCTGACCCGCGATTCCAACTTTACGACCGGTGCCATCTACAAAAGCCTCATCGCCCGCGAGCGTCGCGGCGACTTTTTGGGCGGTACCGTGCAGGTGATTCCTCACGTCACCAATGCCATTAAGGATAAGTTCCGCCGCATCGAGGAGCAGACCGGCTCCGATGTAGTCATCACCGAGCTGGGCGGCACGATCGGCGACATCGAGTCCCAACCGTTTGTCGAGGCCATTCGTCAGTACCGCAAGGAGGCCGGCCCCGAGAACGTCTGCTACATCCACGTGTCGCTCGTTCCCTATATCGCCGCCGCCCACGAGGTCAAGACCAAGCCCACGCAGCATTCCGTCAAGGAGCTCCGCAGCTTTGGCATCCAGCCCGATATTATCGTGTTGCGCTCCGACCACCATATCGATGACGCTATCCGCGGAAAGATCGCAAGCTTCTGCGACGTCGACACCGATTGCGTCTTTACCAACGAGGACTGCGCGAGCATTTACGATGTTCCGCAGCTGCTTGCCGAGCAGGACTTTGACCTGCGCATTTGCGAGCGCCTGGGTCTGGACCCGCGTGAGCGCGACATGAGCGAGTGGAACGAGTTCCTGCGCAAACAGAATCACGCCAACCATCACGCCGACAAGGTGAAGATTGCCGTCGTTGGCAAGTACACGCAGCTGCCCGATGCGTACCTGTCGGTTATCGAGGCCCTGCACCATGCGGGTGTCTTCTACGATCGCCATGTGGACGTCCAGCTGGTCGACGGCGAGAGCCTCGACGAGCAGAATGTCTCCGAAGTTCTGGGCGACGCTTCGGGCATCCTGGTCCCCGGCGGCTTTGGCAAGCGCGCCCTGGAGGGCAAGATCCTCGCGGCCGAGTTTGCCCGCGAGCACAAGATTCCGTATCTGGGCATTTGCTTGGGTATGCAGGTGGCCGTGTGCGAGTTCGCCCGCAACGTCGTCGGCCTTGCTGGCGCCAGCTCCTCCGAGTTCGACCCGGACGGTCCGTTTAGCGTTATCGATCTGATGAGCTCGCAGGAGGACGTGACCGAGAAGGGCGGCACCATGCGCCTGGGCGCCTATCCGTGCAAGCTCGCCGCCGATACCCTTGCTCGCGAGGCATATGGCGAGGAGCTCGTCTACGAGCGTCACCGTCACCGCTTTGAGTTTAACAACGCTTTCCGCGACCAGCTCGAGGACGCCGGTTTGGTTATCTCGGGTCTGTCGCCCGACGAGCGCCTGGTCGAGATGGTCGAGCTGCCGCGCGACGTGCATCCGTGGTATGTGGCAACTCAGGCTCATCCCGAGTTCAAGAGCCGCCCGACCAATCCGCAGCCGCTGTTCCGCGAGTTTGTGCGCGCTTCGATCGGCCAGCACGAGGGTGTCGACCGTCTGCAAGTGACGCCCATGAACCTCGCTACGGACTAAGGGTGCCGGCAAATAAGGAACATACCGAAGCTACTCCCTCGTCGCTCGCCGTGGCGGCGGGGGAGTATCTCGATTACCTCGCGGTCGAGCGGGGTTTGGCGCGCAACACGATTGCGGCCTATCGACGTGACCTGACGACGTACTGCGCCTATCTGGAGCGGGCGGGTATTGTGTCTTTTGAAGAGGTGACCCGTCAGGTCGTGGAGGGCTTTGTCGCCGACCGTCGGGATGGGGGCTATTCCGATGCCTCGGTGGAGCGTGCGCTTGCGGCCGTGAAGGGTCTGCATGCCTTTTTGGTGCGCGATGGGGCTGTGGCCCAAAATCCAACGGCGGCGTTGCGCCTGCCTAAAAAGGCTGAGCGTTTGCCGGAGTATCTATCGGTGGAGGATGTCTCGGCGCTGCTCGATCAAGACTTCCCCGAGGGCGAGATGGGCTTGCGCGACCATGCCATCTTGGAAGTGCTCTACGGATGCGGTTTGCGTGTGAGCGAGTTGGTGGGGCTCGATGTGGGCGATATCCATATCGACGATGGCTTTGTACTCGTTCGCGGTAAGGGCTCAAAGGAACGCCTGTCCCCGCTGGTGGGAAGCGCGGTGCGAGCTCTGACGCTCTATATAACTGAGGGGCGTTCTCGCTTGGCGGCCCATGCCCACGGAACCGAGACCTCGGCGGTCTTTTTAAATAAGAACGGCCGCCGTCTGTCGCGCCAGGGCATCCATGCCATCTGTGAGCGCTATGGGCGCCAGGTGGGGCTGGTGGGACTCCATCCCCATACGCTGCGTCACTCCTTTGCCACCCATATGCTGGAGTCGAGCGGCGATCTGCGCGGCGTGCAGGAGCTGCTGGGCCACGCTGACGTCAGTACCACGATGAACATCTACGCCCACGCCACAAGGGAGGCCAAGCGTACCTCCGCGCGGCTGCTGGATAAGGTAGTCTGCGTAGAGTAAAAAGTTTCCCTTGTTTCAGTCCGTAAGGGCAAAAACAAGGGAAAATACATAAGGAACGAGTATTAAATTGCTGATTTTCCTTGAAAATACAAGGGTTTCGGAGGATTGATTAGATAAATCCGAATTTATGGGATCAGATTGTAAGATAAAAAGCCTTATTTATTCCCTTAAAACCCACCCTTTTGATATGCTCTGGCAATAATATAGGATGGTTCAAGATCGGAAGAGCGTCGTGTAGGGAAA
>URBS01000143.1 GCA_900546085.1 uncultured Collinsella sp. | reverse complement strand
AGGGCGGAGGCGGGGCATTCCCCGCCTCTTACACCACATCTCTGCGCGCTACCTGTACCCCCGCCTGGGCCGTGCAAAAAATGGAGTATTCAGCACCGTGAGCTCTGCCGGTGCCGCTGCAGTCGGGTGGCATTGCGGAGATCGACGTCATTTTGGGGTCCGGTGCGGCGCGAGGCACGCCTTTTTGTCCTGATGGGGTTTGCCCGCCGACCCAAATCGCCGGTCAAAGGCGTTCTTGGGACCAATATGGTGTGTCCGGCGCGTATGCAGACGTCCTGGCCTGCTGAAAACTCCCAAAAATGCACGCTGCTTCCCAGGGGACCCGTGCGAGCGGCGAAAACCATGCCCAAGTCGCTGTCCGCATCGCCATTTTGCTGCACTGACTTTTCTGAATACCGGGCCCGAGATTGGTCAACCCTAGGCTCCCGGAGCTGCGTTGGGGTCGGTTTCGTTGGCGGCCGCCTGCTTATGGGTGGCAAAGACCGAGCCTTCGTGGTCGAAGAGCTTACGATATTGCATGCGGTCCAGGCGATCGCGCGCATTAGCGGTCTTGGCGGGAACGTTCTTGGCCTCGGCTGTATACCAAACGCCGTGCGCATCCTGCGCCCCCACCACGTTTATCGCCGGCATGTGCGCTCGGTTTTGCAAGCGTGCGCGTTGGTAGGCGGTGAGCGGGGCACCGATGGCATTGAGTGCGAGTGCACCGACGTTATTGATGCTTGTGTTGAGTTCCCCGCTCGTTTGTGCGTTGCCGGCGACATCGTAGTTCGCCCAGACCACATAGCGTGTCTGCCAGATGCGCTCGGTATGGGTGGCATCGTCCTCATCGGTAAAGTAGAGGTCGTTGTAGCGGTCGGTGAAGAACGGCTGGTGGTCGCCGTACATCACCACGACGACGGGGCGGTCGAGATCACGCAGCTTTTCCAGGAAGGCGGCGAAGGCGGCATCGGACGCTTCCATGAGCGAGCAGTATTCATTGGTCCAGGTGATAACTTTGTCGGACACACCTTCGACGGCAAGGTGCAGTTGCTGGTCGGTGGGCACCAAGCCCGTGTCATAGGCGGAGTGGTTTTGCATCGTCACGTCGTGGATGAAGATCGGCTGGTCGCTCTGCTTTAGTACCTCGAGGCACTTGTCGTAGGTGGCGGCGTCGGTGACCTTGCGGCAGAGCTCGGGTGCGCCGGCGAAGTCCTCGATCGAGAGGAACTCGTCGAATCCCATGTCCGCGAAGACGTTCTCGCGATTCCAGTTGGTGGCGTGGTTGGGGTGCATGGCCACGGTGCGATAGCCGAGTCTCTTGAACTGACGGGCGAGGTTCTCGCTCGGGGCCAGGTTGTAGGTCATGAACGGGTAGACGCCAGCGCCCAGGAATGCCATGGAGTGTCCGGTTAAGAACTCGAACTCGCTGTTACAGGTGCCGGCACCGAAGGCGCTCATGTAGCTCACTCCCTGCAGAAGCGCGTTGTCGATGGCTTTGAAGCGCTCGGGCCCCTTATAGCCGCAGCCCAGTTCGTTAAAGATTGAAAGGTCGGCGAAGGACTCGTTCATGATGCAGATGACTGAGGGCTTGAGCTGGTCAAACTGTTCGACGGCAGCGGCACGGGAGGGGTCGGCGATGCCGTTCGTGCCCGCGTTCCAGCGCGCGGCAAGGCGCTTGATGATCGCCGAGGCCTCACCGCTCTTGTAGTGCTTGGGTTTAGGCGGCACCATTTTTTGCGCGCTCGAAATGAAGGTGGGGAGAAACCCCTGACTGTAATAGCTTTCGAGGGGCTTCCAGGTATGAAGCTTGATGCCCAAGGTGTCGTAATAGCTGATGAAGGCCTGCGCCCCCAGCACGGCTCCGGCAACAAGTGCGGTACGACGGTCGACGGAGAGGGGGAGCTTGGATTTGGTTGCGACTGGATGCTCCCTCGGCGCTGTCGATGTCCCCTCGGTTGCCGGAGACGCCTTTGGGTCCTTCGATTTCAAGGACGCAGACATCGCATGGTCGATGGGCTCGGGGGACGTTTCCGATGCGCGGCGCGGCGGTCGCCCACATGCATCACGCGTAATGAGGACGATAAGCGCGATTCCCAAGGCCGCGGCGGCAAGCCCCATGAAGCAGAAAGTGCTGAGCTCATAGGTGTAGCTGCCGGCGACCGTCGCAGCGGTCGAGAGGGCGAACAGGTCTCCGGGTTGGATGGGCATCGATTTGAACGTGATTACGAAGTACTCGGCGATACCGATGCTGGCGAGCGCAGCGATGCCCACGATTGCGGGGGTCTTACGGCGGTGCGGCAGATAGAACAACAGGCACAAGAAGCAGAAGATGAGCAAAAGCTCCAAAAGTGCCTGTCCGGGCTGCATCTTCCATAGCTCATGGTTGGAGGGCAGCTCGAGGGCGAGCATCGAGCATATCGAAGCGCCGCCGATCGTTGCCAGCGTACGGGGGTAGGGATGGTCGGTCATCCAGCTTTTCAGATCCTTCATGCTCATCTTCATCGTCTCTGTTCCTTACTCCTAGTTCAGCGTCTTCACGAGCTTCTCCAGGTTGTCGTTCATGATGGGCGGGTAATCCTCGCCGGCTTTAAGCTGTTTGTCAGCGAGTCCCTCGACGGGGTCGAGCTGGACGCATTGTCGTCAGAAGCGGCGAGAGCAAAGACCGCACTTACAAGGGACATATATGCCGCCGCCATGGGGCCACGGTGACGAATAGGACGCCGCTTGGGATGGCGACGGTAGATTCGGTTGTCCACATAGATTGCTCCTGAATTGAAAACGGCTGCGTCGGGGTGCCGACGGCCGAAGGCGATGCCGCTGTGGCACGCGGTAGCTATTTGATTCAATTGGGAGCCGTTAATCGTCCAGACGGACCCTGAGGGATAATAGGGTGACCGGGGCATATGAAGATCGCTCGGTGCCGATGACGGCTAGGGCGGAGATCAGCAAGAGGGTGATGAACGATGTCGCGCCCACGGGGACGGTGTCACCGCCACGGGCGATCGACAGATTGCCGGCGAGCTCGGCGCAGATGGTGCAGCCCGCGCCGGTGCAGTCATGATGCAACTCATGGGCGGTTGCGATGGGGGAGAGGATGGTTGCCGCGAGAAGGGCGAAGACGAGAGCCAGGGCGAGCAGGCGAGTGCGAACGGGCGGCATGGAGTCGCGTGCATCGCGATTCGGTGCTATATCTCGCCATGCCGAGGTGCTCAGCTCATCAGTCATCTGCCCTCCCTTCCTCTCATCTGGGCATATTTCATCTGGAGGATTGTAGTCTTGAGAAGCTGATTCACAAAGTTGCCGCGCTAAAACTTCATGCTTTCCGGTCCGCCTTGGGGCTGCGCATAAGTTATCCTCCGACATTCAGAAAATCTAAGTGCCAAAAAATAAGATTTTTTGACTCTGTGTTGTATAACCCGCCATTCGTGGGTACCATTCAACGCGTACGCAAACAAAAAGGGTTAACCCGCGCGGCATGACCGCGCGGCCCACAAAGGAGGAAACAAGCATGTCGTCTTTGAAGCCGCTTGCAGATCGCGTCCTGGTCAAGCCCGACGAGGCCGAGCAGAAG
>URBS01000142.1 GCA_900546085.1 uncultured Collinsella sp. | reverse complement strand
TCGTCGGTCGCGTACCGAAGTACGCTTCCCTCCTCTTTCACGTCACCTTGCTCGCCTAGGGGCGTTTTCGCTGACGTATGCTCAGTCTGCAACTCAATTCAGCTCCAAGCAAAAAGGCCGAAGTCCCGAAGGGTTTCGACCTTTGTTTTTCTGCAGCGTCCAAGCGCAGTTTATCTATTCTCGATGCTGCCGATGTTTTTGAGCTCGATGGAAATGAGGCCGTTGGGCTCGTTGACGAACTCGATGTACTCGGAGTTCGAGCCCATCTCGGCCGGAAAGCTGATCTCGATGCCCGTATCGGTACGAATCTTGTGGTTGCGCACGGCCGCGCGTTCGACCTGCTTGCGCTCCACGGGCACACGCTCAGGCACCTTCTCCTCAGTCAGTGCCGCGCGCACGCTCTCCTTGATAACCGGTTCGTCCTCAAAGACCTCATCGACGATATCCCAGGGCGGCAGCTCCTCGTCATCCTCGACTTTCTCGGCGACGGCAGCCTTAACCTTGGCGAGCGCCACGGCCGTATTGGCACCGTGCTCCTCGGCGACTTCCTCGACCACACGCGTCACGGTGTCGATGACCTCCTTGCCTGATACGCCCGTGTCGCACTGCAGCAGGCCATCGGGGATAAGCATACGGTCCTCACCGGCAATCTTGCGCTTCTTGTCCACGTAACCGATCTCCATGGTGCTCGCACGCACGATGGCATAGCTCGGCACCTTTTGCGAGGGATTCGGCAGAATGGCGTAGTGGCGCGCGATGTCGTTGCGCACCTCCCCCTCCTCGCGGCCCACTTCGTGCATAAAAGCCTGCTTGGAGCCCAGCAGCATCACGGCAAACCAGCGGGCATCCTCATCGTCGTCAAAATCGGCCACGAGCACGTCGGTTGACTCGGCTTTCTCGGCTTTGGTGAGCTCGGAGGAGATAAACTCCGCAATCTGCTGCGACAGGTCCACGAACTCGCGCTCGCCAAAGAAATAGCCCTTGAGCTCGCCGCCAAACGCAGAGTTCTCGGCAAACGTGGCGCGTTTATTGTCGGCCGAGGTACGTGCGCGGCGCAGATGCGTGGTCACGAAGTTGCGCACGGTACGGCTCTCGATATCGAGCTCGCGCTGGCTCATAACGTTGACGGCAGAGTCAAAGTCCAGGATATGCAGAATCGCGTGATTGATTTTCATATACGGCATTCCGTTCTAGATCGATTTCGGCACGAACCAGTATAGCGGTCGAGCCCGCCCCAGGCGCATCGAAGCTTGGTGCATCGGGGACAGGTTGCTTTGCACCAATGGTTAGCGCAGGAGCTCGGATTGCCAAGCCTCGAGCTGTTCTGCCAAACTCTTGCCGGCAGCGGGCATGTCGATCTGGGGTCGTTTGGGCAGCAGTGCGCATTTAAGGATTGCCACGATAGTCTGCGAGACAAAGCGTCGCGTATCCTCGTCAAAGCCTTGCGCAGCCTGGAGCATCACGGGCAGGCTCTCGCGCAGATTCCCGGCGATATCCGCAAACCGCTCAGCACCCGTAGCCTCAAACACGGAGAACAACGCATCTACAAAACGCTCGCGCTCGCTAGGCGACACTGCAAGCAGCATCTCGCGAATGGAGCCATCAACGTATCGAGCACCGGCGGACAGGCGCTCACAGTACACGAAGTCGCGACCATCAACCACCCAGCTAAAGGGATTGTGCTGCAGCAGGCTGAACTCGGTGCTCTCAACGATGGCATAGTCCTCCTGTGTCTCGAACATCATGCCAAAGATCGACGACCGAGGTAGCGTCTTGTCGATTCGACCGCAAAGATCGGCAAAGGCGTTGCCGTTCAGAAACTCCTCGACGAAGCCCGGACCATCATGGGAATACACCCGTTCGATTCGCTCGCGGGCGACATCGGAGCACATCGCCGCACCGTACACCGCAAGGTTTCCACCCTTGGAATGACCTCCGCACAAAAGCGGCCCGTCAATCGCATCCGCCGCCTCGTCCACATAACGTACCGCGGATTCCTGGGCCGGCACAGGACACCGAAACGCCATGTTAAAGTCCTCTTTCCAGCCCACAATCGTGCTGTCGGTCCCCCGGAAGGAAAGATAACTAAACCCCGCCGGAAACCGGAACGCCATGGCTGCAAACTGCTCTGTCGCTACCACATCGCTCACGGCACGATAGCCGCAAACGTGCACGCCACGGTAACGAGGGTTTGCTGCCACGGCCTCCAACAAGGCCCTGCTCCCCTCTGGATCCCACAAGTCGTCAATCATGTCCCGGTAGCACTCGGCACGCAGCAGTTCGCGTACGTCTAGGCCCTGCCAGTTCGTCAGCTCCGCCATATCACCCGGCAAACGCAAATAGGACAACCACGCAAAGACCAGGCTATCCACCGCGCAGAACGACCGCTCCTCAAACGGATCAAACACCGTCTGGGCATATGTCAAAAAATTAGGCGAATCCGACATGGCCCTCCCATCAACTATGGTGCATTGGGGTCAGGTTACTTTGCACCAAAAAGGCGCCCGGGCCGTGTGGACCCGGACGCCTTCATTGTAGCTTTTCGCTCTAGCGAGCTTGATTTAGCAGGAGAAGTCGACGCTGTCGATGATGTCCTTGAGGGCCTTGGCGGAGGCGGTGAGCTCATGCTGCTCGTCATCGTTCAGCGGCACGGGGACGCGACAGACGACGCCGTCGCGGCCAACGACCGTCGGCATGGAGATGGCAAGATCGGACAGGCCATACTCGCCCACCATGAGCGAGGAGACGGGCAGAACGGTCTGCTCATCGCGCATGACGGCGGTGCAGATGCGCTTGACGGCCATGGCGACGCCATAGTAGGTGGCGTGCTTCTTCTCGATGATGGTGTAGGCGGAGTTCTTGACGTCCTCGGCGATGCGCTTCTCGGCAGCCTCATGCTCCAGATGACCGTGAAGCTCGCAGAAAGTGTTCAGCGGCACGCCGGCAACCTGGGCGCTGGACCAAGCGACAAACTCAGAGTCGCCGTGCTCACCCATGACATAGGCCTGGACATCGCGCGGGTCAACCTCGACGTGGGCACCAAGCATCTGCTGCAGACGGCCAGTGTCGAGCACGGTGCCGGAGCCGATGACCCGGTGCTCCGGGAAGCCGGACAGCTTGATGGCGGCATAGGTCAGGATGTCCACCGGGTTCGCCACCACCAGCAGGATGCCGCGGCATTCCCGCTTGGCGATCTCCGGAATGATGCTCTTGAAGATGTTCAGGTTCTTGTGCACGAGGTCCAGCCGGGTCTCGCCGGGCTTCTGGCCTGCGCCTGCCGTGATGACGATGATGGCAGCGTCCACGATGTCATCGTAGGTGCCGGCATAGATCTTCATGTTGCCCACAAAGGGGATGCCGTGGCTGATGTCCATGGCTTCGCCCTCTGCCTTGGCGTGGTCTGCGTCGATCAGGACGATCTCCGAGAACAGCTTGCTCTGCATCAGCGCAAATGCAGATGCGGAACCTACGAAGCCACAACCTACGATAACTACTTTTCTGCTGTTTACTGCCATATATGCCTCCATTTCTGAGCCTGTTCTCGGAAAAAAATTATGTGTTAGATCGGAAGAGCACACGTCTGAACTC
>URBS01000141.1 GCA_900546085.1 uncultured Collinsella sp. | reverse complement strand
CGTTGAGATAACGTTCGCCCCCGCTTTGCTCTAGCCAGGTTGTTATGGGTAGGCGTGACGGCTACTCGTCGCACTTCTCCTCGTGGCGAGCAGCAGCCCGCGCATCGTGGATGCCCTTGATGGCAGCATGGCGGGCGGTGCGGGCGTCGTGCATGGCGTCGCGGGCCTCGGCGGCCGTTGCCTTGGCAGAGCGCAGCTTGGCGGCCAGGTCGGGATTGGTCTCGGCAACCGCGGCGATCGTGGGGCCGTCGAGCTCTTCTTGCGTGGGCTCGGCCAAAAAGTCGATGGCATACTGGGCGGCTACCATGGAGCCCTTGGCGAGCACGCTCTCGTCGATCTTGTAGAAGCAGGAGTGCTGGGCATAGGTGGCGCCGATCTGGGGGTTGCGCGTGCCAACAAAGGCGAGCACGCCCGGCACACGGCGCAGGTACTCCGAGAAATCCTCGCCCGAAAGCGTGCCGCGGTAATGGCCCTCGCCTGCGGGGCCCAGGCACTTGAGCACAGCTTGGCGGCAGCGCTCGCTCGAGGCGGCATCGTTTTCGACCTTGTAGTTGGCGATGGTGTAGTCGGTGAGTTCGGCCTCGGCGCCTAGTGCTGCTGCGGTGTGCTCCACGATGCGGCGCATAAGCTCGGGCATCTCCTCATGCGTCTTGTCGCCATAGGTGCGCACCGTGCCGGCGAGGTACGCCGTGCCGGCGATAACGTTGCGCGCGGTGCCGCCGTGCAGTTCGCCGACGGTGATGACGGCGGGTTCGTAGGGGCTAATCTCGCGCGAGACGATGGTCTGCAGGGCGTTGACGATCTCTGCCGCCACCATAACGGCGTCGTGGCCGCGCTGGGGCATGGCACCGTGGCACGAGGTGCCGCGAACGTCGATGCGGAACCAGTCGGTATTGGCCATGCGCGGGCCGGGCTCGCAGCTCACGGTGCCGGCGTCGACCTCGCTCCAAATGTGAGCGGCATAGGCGCCATCGACGCCATCGAGCACGCCGGTGCCGATCATGAGCTTGGCACCCTGGCCGTTTTCCTCGCTGGGCTGGAACACGATGCGGACCTCGCCGTGAATGTCATCGGTCATGTGGCGCAGGATCTGCAGCGTGCCGAGCATCATGGCGATGTGGCAGTCGTGGCCGCAGGCGTGCATGCAGCCCTCATTGACGCTGGCGAACTCCTCGCCGGTCTGCTCGGTGACAGGCAGGGCGTCGATGTCGGCGCGCAGCAGGATGCGGCGGCGCGGCGTGCCGTCCTCGCGGTAGGCATCGGGCGCGGTGCCGCGAAGCGTCGCCACCAGGCCCGTCTTGAGCGGACGCTCGTAGGGGATATTCATGGCGTCGAGCTGGTTGGCGATGTCGGAAGTCGTGCGCTCCTCGGCAAGGCTCAGCTCCGGGTGCTTATGGAAGTGCCGGCGCTGCTTGATGATGTAGGGTTCAAACTCGGCTGCGATATCCTGGATGGCCGCGGTGACGTCGTCTGCCGCGCGAACCTCGGTTGCCGCCATAATTTGCTGTGCCTTGGTCTTCGTCATGGTCGATTTGCTCCTTGCTGGCTCGATCGCAAAATCGTACAGGCTCTCTCCAGTATGCCACCTGCCGCTAGGGCTGGTAAAGTTGCCGTTTGCCGCTTGGGGTTTTGTTGCAAGGGCGGGGGAGTACACTCGGGGGTGTTGAATTACCTGCCAGAGATGGGGATGCCCATGCAACATATCGATCGGATTATCCGCTCCAAGAACGTTTTTACCGCGCAAGACGGTATCGATACCGCCCGCGAGCTGGCGATTGCCATTGCGGGCGATCGCATCGTCGCAGTCGGTGCGCCCGATGACGTGATTGACGCCGCACCTGCCGCCACGCCGGTGGTCGATTACGGCGAGCAGTTTGTCTGCCCCGGTTTCCACGATGCGCACCTGCATTTCTTCCATACCTCGGTTGGCTCCTCACCGTATATGCTCATGGATATGGGCACGTCCGAGGCGGCGCTGGTGCAGGACGCGCTCAAGTTTTCCCAGGACCTGCCCGACGACGCCTGGGTCGTGACGCAGGGCTGGCGCGATTACCGCTGGGATCCGCCCGAGCACCCTACCAAGGCCTCCCTCGATGCGGCATTTCCTGATCGTCCCTGCGTTATGTACTCGGGCGACGGGCACACGCTGTGGCTCAACAGCCGCGCGCTCGAGGCACTCGGCGTGACGCGCGACAGCGAGCCGCCGGCGGGTGGCAGCTACGACAAGGATGCAAATGGCGAGCTCACGGGTATCGCTCACGAGGCTGCGGCCATGCAGCTGCTGCCGCGCTGTCTTGAGTGGCTGGGCGAGGATCGCATCGCGAGCGCGTATGCCGACCAAATGAAACGCATGGCCGAGCAGGGCATTACCTCGATTTGCGACATGTCGCTCATGCCCATGCCGGGCTGTGACTTTATCCGCGACGACGTCTACGACAAGCTTCAGGCGATTGGCAAGCTGGGCATTCGCGCCCATCTGTTTCCCACGCTGCTGGATGACCAATCGCGCTTGGAAGAACTCCAGACCCGCTACGCGAACAACGCGCTGCTCTCGGCGCCAGGCTTTAAACAGTTCTTCGACGGCGTGTCGAGCGAGCATACCGCATACCTCACTGAGCCCTATACCAACCCGCGCTTCCCGGGCGACCAGGGCCGTCTGACGGTTCCTGTCGAGCGCATGCGCAAGTTGGTTCTGGCGGCAGCCGAGCGCGGCCACACCGTGCGCATCCACGTTATCGGCGACGGCGCCATCCATGCCGCGCTCGATATCTTTGAGGAGGCGGCAGAGCTCTACGGTTTGCCCCCGCACGGCCATAATACGCTTGAGCATTTGGAGAATCTGCTGCCCGAGGACATCGATCGTCTGCGCAAACTCAACGTCATTGCCTCGAGCCAGCCTTGCCACATCACGCTCGACCCGGGTGGCCCGGAGCGCGACCTGGGCCTGGAACGCAGCCGCATCATGTGGCCGTTCGCAACTTATCAGCAGCGCGGTATCCGTCAAGCTTTCGGTACCGACAGCCCCATCACGGCCGTTACCAGCATGAACGTGCTCTACACGGCTATCACGCGCCAAGATCCCCGCAGCCACTGGCCCGAGGGCGGCTGGCTCCCCAGCGAGCGCATCGACGCGGCTACAGCTCTGCGCAACTACACCCTGGGCAGCGCCTACGCGGCAGGCGACGAGCGAAACCTCGGCGGCCTGGAACCCGGCAAATACGCCGACCTGGTAGTCCTGGACCAAAACCCGCTCACCATCGACCCCCAAGAGCTCCAGGCTACCAAGGTTCAGGCAACCTATCTGGCAGGCAACTTAATCTACGAGCGCTAATATTCATGCCGTACCGTTAAACGCGGCTCGGGCAGCCTATTTTGGGATGGCGCTCGAGCCGCGTTTGTTTGCCGATGGGGTTCGTTAGGAGCGTCCCCTCTCTGCTGGATTTGGGCGCAGGGTGGAAGCGCTGCTGCTCCGCGCGCTCAATTGGGACATCAGCGATGCTTTCTCTTAGCGTTTTGCATACTTCCAGTTGCAGATTGCATAAAAAGTTGAGATATTCTTTCCGGTCCTGATGTACCCCGGTGGCGCGCGCAGACGTGGTGTAAGAGCGTCCCGAGGTCCGTCGCTGCAAGTC
>URBS01000140.1 GCA_900546085.1 uncultured Collinsella sp. | reverse complement strand
GGAGGCTGGTCTGCGCTTCCGCACGGGCAAGGCGCTCGTGCCGTTCCGCATCACGGGCAACATCGAGTGGGGCGTGGCGGCGCCGGTCATCGAGGACGTCGAGGGTCTGACGGTGTGGTGCTGGCCCGAGAGCCTGTGGGCGCCCATCTCGTTTACGATGGCCGCCAACGACGAGCTGGGGCTGCCGCGCGGCAGCTGGCGCGACTGGTGGTGCTCTGACGACGCTCAGATTTACCAGTTCATCGGTCAGGACAACATCTATTTCTACTGCATCGCGCAGACCGCCATGTGGGAGGCCCTGGGCTGGGACCTCACGCAGAGCACCGTCAGCGCCTGCTACCACCTGCTCTACATGGGCAAAAAGGCCAGCTCGTCCTCGCAGACGCCTCCCCCGCCGGCAGACGACCTGCTCAACCACTACACCTGCGAGCAGATGCGCGCGCACTGGCTGTCGCTCGGCCTATCCGAAAAGCCGGTGAGCTTTAGCCCCAAGGCATACGACACGCGTGTGACCGGCAAGGACAAGGACGGCAACGAGGTACGCGCCTGCGACGACAAGCGCGTTATCGACCCGGCCCTTAAGGAGAGCGCGCTGCTGACCGGCGTGTTCAACCGTCTGGCCCGCAGCTGCTTCTACGGCGTCGCCGTCAAGGAAGGCGACGAGAGCCCCTACCGCAACGGCTGCATCCCCGCCGGTGCCGCTTCTGACACCGTGGTCGAAGCCGCCCAGCAGGCAGCCCTCGCCTTTGAGCAGGCCATGTACAAGTTCGAGACGCACCGCGCGCTTGCCGTGTGCGACGACTACCTGCGCGCCGCCAACAAGCGCTGGAGCGACGCTTCCAAGGCCGCCAACAAGCTCGAGGGTAACGAGGCAAACGCCGCGATGACGCAGGCCCTTGTCGACGCCTTTACCGAGCTGCGCGTGGCGACCGTCCTGATGCACGGTATTGTGCCGGCCGGCTGCGAGCTCATCTGCGAGTACTTCGACGTCGACCCGGTCGCTTTCTTTAGCTGGGATAACATCTTTGCCTCCACGGACGAGTTCGTGGAGATCCTGGGCGAGAAGCCCGGCGAGCACCGCGTGAAGCCGCTGCCCCCGCGCTTCGACTTCTTTAGCAAGCACGAGAGCCGGTACTAAACACTCGACATGTAATGGAATGGGAAGGAAAGACGGATGTCCAAGCCGCGTCGTCGTAAGCAGAAAAAGCAGGTCAAGGCCGAGCTCAAGCTCAGGCAGTTTGCCGCCACCGAGCTTTCCGACCAGCTTGCCGCCCTTCCCTGCGCCGCCGACCTGCCGCGCTTTATGGTCGACACGGTCGCCGGCGCCTATGCGCCCGCCGATGCCGAGCTTATGATCGAGGGCTTCGGCGCCGCGGCCACACGCCCGGTCACGCTGCGCGCCAACACGCTCAAGGCAACCGCCGAGGACATCGCCGCGGCGCTCGATGCCGCCGGCATCGCCCACCGCCCCGTCGCATGGTACCCGGACGCTTCCATCCTGCCCGAGGCCCAGGTTTCCGACCTGTGGGACCTCGACATCTACCGCGACGGCAAGATCTACTTGCAAAGTCTGTCGTCCATGATGCCGCCGTTGGTCTTGGGCGCCCAGGCCGGCGAGGACATCCTGGACATGTGCGCGGCCCCCGGCGGCAAGACGACGCAGATCGCCGCCCTCACCCAGGGCCAGGCACACCTCACCGCCTGCGAGATGAGCATTCCCCGCGCCGAGAAGCTCGAAGCCAACCTCCACCGCCAAGGCGCAAAAAACGTGCCCGTCATGCGCATCGACGCACGTGAGCTCGACGAGTTCTTCCGCTTTGACCGTATCCTGCTCGACGCTCCCTGCACCGGCACGGGCACAGTCGTCAGCGGCAACGAGAAGAGCCTGCGCGGCCTCACCGAGCAGTTGCTGAGCAGGTGCGCCCGCTCGCAGCGAGCACTTCTGGACCGCGCCATGGGAGCCCTCAAACCGGGCGGCACGCTCGTCTATTCGACTTGTTCGATCTTGCCGCAGGAAAACGAGGACGCCCTGCAAGAGACCCTCGACAAGCACATGGACTGCGAGCTTATCCCCCTCGATGGCACGCCGAGCGAAAGTGAGGCACGCCGCGCCCAGGAAGCTGGTGAGGAGCCGCGCATCGAGTCCAACGCCCTGACCGAAGCCATTGCCGCGGGTCAGGTATCGGCCATCGCCAACGGCCTGCCCGGCACGCTCACCATTCCGCCCAGCCGCGACTTTGAGGGCTTCTACATTGCCCTGATCCGAAAACGCAGTTAGCGCACGGATCCAAAACTCAACAAGCTATCTCCGTGCGCGTTTGCCCTGCTGGTCGCGATGCTGTTTAAGCATCGTGCGCTCCTTGCGTTCGGCCCTTTTGCCCTTAATGGCCGTGACCACAAAGTAGATGACCGCGGCGGCAACAATTGCGCCCACACACAGGCCAATCGAGCCAAACATTGCTGTCAATTCCATACCGCGTCACCTCTCTTTTAAACGGGACTTTCAAGATAGCACCTCGATACCCGCCACCACAGCTCCTTCACGTTCGCCGGCCCTTCGGTCTAACGGATGGCACGGCGGGGAAAAATCAACTCGTCAAACGATTTAGCATTCGCTATTCCGGCTGCATAGCGCCGGCCGTCATCACATAGAATCGAGTCTCCATGGATACCCTCAACGATCTAAATGAGCGCGTCGACGCCTTCGTCGGCACCAGCTCCTTCGACACGCCTGCCGCGGCAAACGACCAAGCTCCCATCGATGTGCCCGCCGAGGTTCACGAGGACATCGTCGCCTCGGTCGATTTCTCCGAGGTCGAGCTCGCAGACGAGTTCACCGAGCCCCAGGTAGCCGTGACCCCCAACGGACTGCTCCCCATGGAACCGCTGCCCATCGACGGGCGTTTGCGCAAGGCGGCCCTTCGCATGCCCGACGAGATCGAGGAGGCCAGCGGCTTTACGCTCTTCGGTCGACGCATCAAGTCGCTCATTTACACCACCGACGTGGCCGTCATCCGCAACTCCAATGCCGATGCTGTCTTTGCCGTTTACCCCTTCACGCCGCAGCCGGCCATTACGCAGGCGCTGTTGACCGTCGCCGAGTGCCCGGTCTTTGTGGGTGTAGGCGGCGGAACTACGACCGGTAAGCGCTCCGTGCAGATGGCAGCTGTCTCCGAGATGCAGGGCGCAGCGGGCTGCGTGGTCAACTCCCCCGCCACTGCCGAGATGGTCGAGCACATCACCAATATCGCCGACATCCCCGTCATCGCCACGGTCGTTCGCTGCGACGACGATGCTCACGCCAAGGTGCGCGCCGGAGCCAAGATTCTCAACATCGCCGCCGGCAAAAACACGCCCCAGGTCCTGCGCGAGCTGCGCGAGCACTATCCCAACCTGCCGCTCATCGCACCGGGCGGCAAGACGCCCGAGAGCATCCGCGAAACCATCGCCGCCGGCGCCAACGCCATCATCTGGACACCGCCTTCGGCCCAGCAGCTACAGACCGACATGATGCAGCGTTATCGCAAGATGAAGGAAGACGCCACACCTGTCATCTCGCGCGACGATGTGCCCATTATCGACCAGGTCGCCGCCGCCGAGGTCAGCCAGGTCGAGAACATGAATCCCGATGTGCCAATTCCCGACGAAGTCATCGAGCGCGTCGCTTCGATCCACGAGCGCGTCGAGGAGCATCGCGCCAACCGCGGCCTCAAGCCGTCACTGCACGGCTTCTTCTTCCGCGGAAAGAAACGCTAGCCGCAACAGCAAGGCCCGCCCCACTGAACTGCCTCCCATTTCTTGGACATGAGAAATGGGAGGCTTTCTTTATGCGCGT
>URBS01000139.1 GCA_900546085.1 uncultured Collinsella sp. | reverse complement strand
CCGCAAGCCGCGAAACAAAACCAAAACCAACCTGCCGGTTTGTCACGTATGGCACGTTCTATAATGCTCGTGTTGCAACCCAAAAGAGGAACGTATGGCTTATACCGACAAACCTGAAAGCGCAAACGAGGCGCAGGATCATTCCCAGTCGCTCGACGACGGCGGCTTTTTCTCCCTTAATGACGTCATCATGGCAGGCAGGCAACAGCTCACCCGCTCCGAGCATCTCTTGGCTGCCGACACGCGCCGCAACGCCCGCAACCTACTCGCGAGCGCCAAGTTGCTCGCACTCGTCGTCATCGTCTCGCTCGCCATGGGCGTTGCCGCTTGGGCGTTTTTGGCCTCGCTGAATATCGCGACCGACTATCGCGAGCACCACGCGTGGGTCTACGCCTTGCTTCCTGTTGTGGGCGTTGCCACTGCATGGGTGTACAAAAACCACGGCCTTGCCGCCAAACGCGGTAACAACCTGGTCATCGACTCCGCTCTGAGCACACGTCTCATCCATATGCGCATGGCCGTCCTCACCTTCGTCTGCTCCACGCTCACGCACCTAACGGGCGGATCTGCCGGTCGCGAGGGGGCCGCGGTGCAGATTGGCGGCACCATCGCCAGCAACATCTCGAACCTCGCCCACCTCAAAAAACATGACCACCACGACCTCATGCTCGCCGGCATCTCGTCGGCCTTTGGCGCCGTATTCGGCTCGCCCCTTGCTGGAGCTTTCTTTGGCATGGAGATGTGCTTTATCGGCAAGATCGACTACACCGCGGGCATCTACTGCCTGGTCGCCTCGTTTACCGGCTACTTTACGTCGCTTGCCTTGGGAACTGAGTACGAGGCGAATGTCATCGCCAGCGTTCCCAACATGACACCACGGACGGTTGTCATCGTTGTTATCAGCGCCATTATCTTCGGCCTGACGGCACGCCTCTTTGCCTGGTCGGTTCGAACCGTCAAAAGCCTGTACGGTCGCTTTATCACCAATTACCTCGTCCGCGCACTCACAGGCGCACTCGTGGTTTTGGCCGCCTATGCCCTCCTCGACGCCTGGGACTACGCCGGCCTTTCCACGTGGCTTTCCGGCGCAGGATTTGCAGGTAACACCACCCTGGCGGACGCAGCCATCAAGTTGGTCGTCACAGCGCTCACCCTAGGCGCGGGCTTCCAAGGCGGCGAGGTCACGCCCCTGTTTGGCATCGGTGCGGCGCTCGGTGGCTGGATCGGTTGCCTTACCGGGCTTGACCCCAGTTTTCTGGCGGCTCTCGGCATGCTCGGCGTGTTCTGCGCCGGCCTCAACGTGCCCATCACCACCTGCATGATGGCCATCGACCTGTTCCACGGCACGGCCGCCGGGTTCTTTGTCATCGTGGCCTTTATCAGCTACCTAACCGGCGGACACCGCGGCGTGTACCCTGCCCAGCGCATCATCTCACCCAAGCGCCGTTCGCTTATTGTGGATGAGGGCGGTACGGTAGCGGATGCTATCGAGCGCCACAACGACCTGATAGAGTAGATGTAATAATCGCCGTGCAGCCACAATCGGGGGCAATTCGACCTGAGCGCGACCGCACCGTCATGCCACACGCCGGGAGTCGCCCCATGCACGTAACTGATTTTGGTCGCACGCTCATCATCGCCAACCCAGCCGCCCAGTCGGGTGCGGCGCGCGAAGTTGCCGAGCGCCTGCAACGCTTTTTGGACATGACTGCACGCGCATCCCAGTTTGACCTGGTGCTGACCGAGCGTATGGGACACGCCAAGGAGCTGGCCGCGCAGGCTCAGGGCTATCGCACCGTTATCGCCCTTGGCGGCGACGGCGTGATTCACGAGGTCGTCAACGGGCTTATGACGCAAGAGCAGGACGCCCGCCCCGCTCTTGCCGTCCTGCCCGTGGGCTCCGGCAACGATTTTGCCCAGACGCTCGGTATCGACGATTTCTCCGGCAAGGATTATGGCGCGCTGCTCACCTGCGAGCTGCAGCGTCAGGACATCGGGCGCATTCGCTCGTGGAGCCCTGCGAGCGGCAGCGGCGAGGCTACCGTTGAGTACTACGACCAGACGCTTTCGGTCGGCATCGATGCCGCCATCGGCCTGGGCACCACCGAGCTGCGCAAAAAGACCGGCTTGACGGGCGCGCCGCTCTACACCCTTTCGGGACTTGAGCAGTTTGGCCTGCGCTACCGCAACTACCCCATGACAGTCAGCTTTGACGGCGCGCCCGCCGAGCGCGTGAGGGCAATCATCATGGCGATTCAGCTGGGGCCCACGTATGGCTCGGGCTATCGCATCTGCCCCGATGCCGACCCCTGCGACGGCATGCTCGACGTCTGCTACGCCTGCGGCCCCGTCCCTCGCGCGGTAGCCCTGCCTATGTTCCTTTCGGCCAAGGACGGCCACCATACCAAGTTGCCACCGGTTCGCATGCGCCGCTGCCGCCATGCCGAGCTAACTTTTGAGGAGCCCGACTACCCCATCCAGGCCGACGGCGAGCCCGTTGACGCCTCGCGCATCGAGGTCGACGTCCTCGGCAGCGCCCTCCAAGTTTGGCACCCTACCCGCTAGCAAGGCCAGTGGAACAAACGACTACTCGTCGCTGCCCGGCTTGCGTCGGTTGGCCTTTTTAATGGCATTGAAGTGCTTGTCATTGAGTCTGCGCTGACGAGAGCGCTGGGGCACCTTGGTCTTTACACGTCGACGCGGTGGACGTCCGCGTCGCTCGAGCTCGGCGTGCAGCTTGCGCAGGCAGCTCGCGCGATTTTGGAACTGGCTGCGGCTCTCGCGCGCCGTCACGGTAATCCCTGTGGGCACGTGCTTCATGCGCACCGCCGAGTCCGTCGTGTTCACGCCTTGTCCGCCCGGACCCGTCGCGCGAAACACCTGTACCTCGCAATCGCGCGCCAACTCTTCGGCCGCCATCGCGGCATAGCGCGCATACTCGCACCATCCCATCTTGTTCTCATCCATATCAATACCTCCCCTCATACAAAAAAATGTGACAAAGGGACAGTCCCTTTGTCACATCGCATACCAATCGCTTGTGTTGCGCGCTTAGGCGAAGGTGATCTCGCCGGTCTCGCAGTCCATATCGGCGATACGGGCCAGGCTCTCAACGCGGAAGCCACGCTCGCGGAGCTTATCGCCACCGCCCTGGAAGCCCTTCTCCACCGCAATGCCAATGCCGGATACCTCGGCACCCGCAGCCTCGCAGATCTTGATAAGACCCTCGAGCGCGCAGCCGTTGGCCAAGAAGTCGTCGATGATCAGGACCTTGTCGCCCTCGGACAGGAAGCGCTTGCCCACGATGACCGGATACTCCTTCTGCTTGGTAAAGGAGTAGATGGTCGTAGCATACTGCTCGCCGTCGAGGTTGATGGACTGTGCCTTCTTGGCAAAGACAACCGGCACGCCACCAAAATGCTGGGCTGCGATGCAAGCCATACCAATGCCCGAAGCCTCGATCGTCAGAATCTTGTTGATCTCGACATCCTTGAACAGACGGGCCCACTCAGCGCCCATGTGGTCGAACAGCTCAACATCGCACTGGTGGTTGAGGAAGGCATCAACCTTAAGGACGTTACCGGCCTTTACGATGCCGTCATGGCGAATACGATCCTCAAGCTCCTGCATGGCGCAACCCCTTCTCGCGGCAACGATGCCGCGCGATTAATAAACGTTGTTCGATAGTCTACCACGGACCGACCCCCGCCCGCCCCACAAGCCGCATCGCACCACAAACCGGTCTTTTTGGGACGGCGCGAATCGTGGCAGACAGCCTCCCAACACGCTAATGGCGGGCGCGCATCTTCACCAAACGCACCATGGCGAGCGCAAAGCCCACAGCGGCCACAGCCATGAGCACGTAGAACACCGAGCGAAAGCCGAATAAGAACACATCCGGACGGCCTGTAACGA
>URBS01000138.1 GCA_900546085.1 uncultured Collinsella sp. | reverse complement strand
AACATTCTCGCTGCGCTGCGAAACTGCGCGCGGAGGAAATACCCCGCCGCCCCGGGGTACCCTCCTGCGCGCAATCAGCCCGTCATTTAGAACGGAATAAAAGTTTGTGAGGCCCTGGCCGTTTGGCCAGGGCCTCGTTTTGTTAGTCTTTTTGGAACGGGGCTTTTTAGCTACCCTGTGCCAAATTCGGCGTCATGCTTCGACGGCACCAGATTGGGTAGCTAAAAAAGCCCCGTCCCAAAAAGACTACCCGCGCCAAATGAGCTACTTGAGGAGTTGGGCCATGGCGTTGACGAATTTTTGGACTTGGAGGGTGGGCTCGAGCGGGTAGTGCAAGAAGACCGGCACCTCGCGGCCACATAGGAACGGCACGCCTACAAAAGCCGGGTGCACGCCCGACCACGCCCCGCAAGTGAGCACTGCATCGCCCTTTTCCTCCGCCTCGTTAAAGAGCGCAAAGTCAAAACTGTCCACGTCGATCACGTCCACGCCGCCATCGGCCAAAAGATCGATGCGCAGGCTGTCCATGGCGTCGTTGCCGTGACGGAGCACGCGCAGGCGCATGCCCTCCAGGTCGGCAACTGTGATGCGCGTCTTGCGCGCAAGCGGGCTCGTGCGCGGCACATCAATATAAAACGGTACGTTGACGATAAGGAGCTTTTGGCAGGCATCACCCCAGCGTGGGGTAGAAAAACTCGATTGCACCACATCGACCTCGCGGCCCAAGCTGCGCATGACGGTCTCGCGCTCGTCGTAGAGATCGCTTACCGGCACGATCTCAAAGCGCAGTGACGGCTCCAGTTCGTGCACACTCGTCCACATCGACAGCGTTTGGCGCCCCGGGCACATCATCGACACGCCCAGGCGCACGGCACCGCCATCGCCCGCCGCGCGTCGGGCACGGCGCAGCGCGTCCTCGGACTGCCGCATGATCGAGCGCGCGTCGTCCACCAGCAGTGCGCCGGCCGGCGTCACTTTGACGCCCGAGTGCGAGCGTTCGAACAGCGTGATGCCGAACTCGGCCTCGAAGCCCGACACCTGCTTGACGAGCGCCGGAGTCGACACGCGCAATTTTGCCGCCGCACGCGAGAAGCTTCCCAACTCTGCGGCGGCCGATATGGCCTCAAGTCGTCGATCGTACACGTCAATCTCCTGTTTTCGCGCCCGTGGCAACATGGCGCCACAGGGGGTCGTTTTCGCAGGTTACGCGCTCAATTGAGCATAAACTGCATCGCACGGTGTAAACCTACGGTTAACACTATTCTAACAAATATGCAATTCACCTGCGCAAATGCAAAGCATACGATAACCAGCGAAAACCACGTGGGTCCGTTAATGGGAGCGACCCACCGGGAGGCATAAGAAGGGAAGTTCCTATGAGCAATTGGCTTAAGCTCGAGGGCGATGTCTGCGCCGTTACCGGCGCGCTCGGCGGTATGGGCGTCGAGATTTGCCGCGAGTTCGCCCGCAACGGCGCCAACGTCGTCCTGCTCGACCTGGACGAGGAGAAGGTCAAGGCCGCTGCCGCCGACCTCGCTGCCGAGTTTGGCATCCACGCCGAGGGCTACAAGATGAACGCCACCGACGAGGCCGAGGTTCAGGCCGCCGTCGACGCCACCATCGCCGACTTCGGCCGCGTCGACGTCCTCGTCAACACCGCCGGTATCCTGCGCTTTGCAGCCATGGAAGACCTGCCGCTCTCCGACTGGAACGAGGTCATCAACGTCAACCTCACCGGCTACTTCATCACCTCGCAGCGCTTTGGTCGCGAGATGATCAAGGCCGGCCAGGGTCGCCTGGTGCACATTTCGACCGTTGCCAGCCACTCCCCCGAGACGTTCTCGGGCGTGTACAGCTCCACCAAGGCCGGCGTCAACATGATGTCCAAGATGCTCGCCGCCGAGTGGGGCCCCTACGGCGTCCGCTCCAACTGCGTCGAGCCTTGCTTCGTTAAGACCCCGATGTCGGCCAATTTCTACGCCGACCCCGAGGTCGAAAAGAGCCGCAGCCGCCTGATCGCCACGCGTCGCATCGGCGAGGTCAGCGATATCGCCAACGCCGTCATGTTCCTGGCGTCCAAGCGCTCGGACTTTACCACCGGCGACGCCATCAAGGTCGACGGCGGCTTCTCCAACATGATGGGCGACCTCACCGCCAAGCCCGGCGGCCGTCGCGCCTATGCCGACAACTATCTTAAGAACAAGGGTGTCGAGCTCTGGTCCGATGAGTCCGGCGTCGCAAAGCCGACTGACCAGTAAACAAGCCCGGTAGAAAGGGACGCGGGGCAAGCACCTAGGCGGCGTTTGCCCCTCCCCTCCCCCGTATCGATTAGAAAGAGTCCAATGGCTTCCACCAACTCCAACAAGGGTCGCGCCGTCGTGCTTTCCGCCGCGTGCGTCACCATGTTCTTCATCAGCTCCATCGCGCTGTATTCCGTCGTGAGCAAGAACCTGCTCGCCGTCTACCCCGAGTGGTCCAGCGCTCTTACCTGGGCCTTCCCGGTCTTTCAGACCATCATGGCCGTGACGGGCATCTTCGCCGGCCGCATCTCCGATAAGATCGGCCCGCGCAACGTCGTGATCGCTGCCGCCGTGTGCTACGGCCTGGGCTGGTTCATGTCCGGCACCGTCACCGAACCGTGGCAGTTCTACCTGTGGTTCTCGCTCGTCGCCGCCATCGGCAACGGCCTGGGCTACAACCCGGCACTCACCACCGGCCAAAAGTGGTTCATCGACAAGAAGGGCCTCGCCTCCGGCATCACCCTGGCCGCTTCGACCGCCGGTCCCGCCGTGCTGTCCCCGGTGCTCGCCTCGCTGCTCATCCCGAGCCTGGGCATCTTTGGCGCCCTTAAGGCACTCGGCGTCATCTTCTTTGTGATGATCGCCGCCTCCGCCCTGTTCCTGAAGGCCCCCGAGGCCGGTTGGCTGCCCGAGGGCTTCGAGGCCCCCAAGGGCGGCGCGCACGCCGGCACCTTCGGCGACCTCACCCCGGGCGAGATGGTCAAGACCCCGCGCTTCTGGGTCCTCATCGTCACCTTCGCCTTTGCCGCCACCGCGGGCACCCTGCTCGTGGGCAAGGTTGCCTCCATCGCCGCCGTCCAGCTCTTCGCCGACCCCACGAGTGCCGCAGCCGTCGCCCTCGGCGGCGTGGTCGTCTCCGTCAACACCTGCGCCAACCTGGTCGGTCGCCTTTCCTTTGGCCAGATCATCGACAAGATCGGTGCCTACAAGTCGCTGCTCATCAGCCTTGTCGTGACCATCGTCGCGCTCGTCATCATGTCGATGAGCTTTGCGCAGAGCATGTTCTTTGTGGCGCTCGCCCTGCTCGGCTTTAGCTTTGGCGCTCTGCTCGTCATCTACCCGCCGCTCACCGGTGGCGCCTTTGGCACCAGCAACATCGGCGTCAACTACGGCATCATGTTCTTGGGCTACGCCGCCTCTACCTGGATCAGCCAGCCCATCACCGCCGTGCTGTATCACGCCGAGACCGGCAGCGCCGCCTACCAGCAGTCCTTCTACGGCGCCATCGTGATCGCCGCCATCGCCGTCGTGCTCACCCTCTACATGATGGTCTCCGACAGCAAGAAGAAGTCCGCCTAGTTTTACCGATGCGACAAAGGGACAGCCCCTTTGTCGCATTCCACCGGTCACCAGTATTAAGGAGTCGAAATGTCTGAGCTCAACCCCGTCCGCATTGCCGTTATCGGCGCCGGCGCCATGGGCCGCAACCACATCCGCTTTGTCACCGAGGAGCCCGAGGCCGAGCTCGTCGCCATCGCCGACGCCTTTGAGGGCGCCCGCGCCACGGCCGAAGCCGCCGGCGTGCCGTTTTACACCGATCCCGCCCAGATGATGGACGAGGTCAAACCCGAGGCCGTCATTATCGCCACCCCCAACGACCTGCATCTGGGCGTTGCCCGCGAGGCCGTGAAGCGCAACATCGTGCCGCTGGTCGAAAAGCCGATCTCCAATGACCTCGAGGATGCCCAGAGATCGGAAGAGCGTCGTGTAGGGAAAGAGTGTAGATC
>URBS01000137.1 GCA_900546085.1 uncultured Collinsella sp. | reverse complement strand
TTTGCGAGCCATCAGGGCATCCTCTCTACCCATGTCAAACAAATGTTCGAATTTTGCTTGACAGGAACAACTGTTCGAAGATAATAATAACCGAACATTCGTTCTCGCGCCAGAAATTTTTGTCCGCGCGGCTTGATAAAACTGTTCTCAGCAAAACACGCGAGAGGAGAACATGATGAACGCAACGAATATGGTCCAGGGAAACCTCGCCCTTAAGCTCGAGACGCCTGCAGAACCCTCTTTTACGATTGTTCAGGGTGGCCGCTCCGGCTTTCAGCCTATGACCGTACAGCGTGTTCGCAATCAGCAGACTGTAGCCGCGCCTGCCCGCGTTGTCCTGAAGGTTTCGACGATTGTCGCCGTTGCCGTTGCGCTTACGCTCTTCTTTGTCCTCGCTACGTCTGTCTTTAGTGCTCGTCACGCAGCGTATGCCGAGTCCGTTTCCAATGTAACCTACGAGACCGTTCGCGTTCAGCCTGGCGATTCTCTTTGGTCGCTTGCCGAGGAATATCCAATCGAAGGCCTTTCTACGCAAGAGACTTCCGACATGATCCGTAACGTCAATCATCTGGAGCATGGTTCGCTCGCCGCCGGTGCGCATCTTAAGGTTCCTGCTCGTTCGTAATCATTATCGCGCTGCGCATGGTACCCTTGTTATCGTTTAAGAGGAGGTACCATGCGCTGTCCTAAATGCGGCAAGGCACATACCCGCGTCGTTGATTCCCGCATGCAGGAGTCAAATAACACCATTAAGCGCCGTCGTGAATGTTGCTCGTGTAACTACCGCTTTACAACGTTCGAGCGATGCGAAGATCCTATCGAGGTCATTAAGTCGGACGGAACCAAGCAGCGGTTCGATCGCAATAAGCTGCTCGTCGGCTTGATGCGCGCCACCATCAAGCGCGATATCGACACTAAGAAGCTCAATGAGCTCATCGACGACATCGAGGTCGAGCTGCGCTCTCGCACACTGACGGCCGTCACGTCCCATGAGTTGGGTGACATGGTGCTCAAACGCTTGGCCAAGATTGACAAGGTGGCGTACATCCGCTTTGCCTCGGTCTACCGCGATTTCAAAGACGTCGATGAGTTTCTGCAAGAGCTCGACAAGCTAAGGTGATTCCATGTCCAACATTACCGTCAACATAAAGCGCCTCGACCCCACCGTCGAGCTTCCCAAATACGCCCATCCCACTGATGCCGGCTTGGATTTGCGCTCCAACGAGGACTGCGTCCTGAAGCCCTTCGAACGCCGTCTGGTCTCTACGGGGCTGGCCATCGCCCTGCCCGATGGCTACGCCGGCTTCGTCCAGCCCCGCAGCGGCTTGGCCATCAAGCAGGGCCTGTCTATAGTCAATACGCCGGGCCTCATCGACGCTCACTACCGAGGAGAACTCAAGGTTATCCTCATCAACCTGGATCCCACCAACGACATCCAAATCAACAAAGGCGACCGCATAGCCCAACTCGTCATCCAAGAAGTCCCCACGGTCAACCTTATAGAAGTAGAAGAACTAGACGAAACCGACCGAGGCAAAGGAGGCTTCGGCTCCAGCGGCATCGCCTAGGGCGCTCGTATCCCTCCCGCCCGGGGCTTACCTATATCATTCCATGCTCAAACATTCTCGCGTCGCTTCGCTCGCTGCGAAACTGCGCGTGGAACGATATAGGTAAGCCCCGGGCGGGCGGCTACTCGCTTGAAACAATATTTACTTTTCTAGTAAGTCGATGCGATAAAGGGACGCCTCCTTTGTCGCATCGACTTACTGTATTTATATTTTTCGGTTTCGCCTTTGCAGATTTTAATGGTGGGGATCCGGTATAGCTGCTAGCACGTAAACGTAGCTGCTCGGCGGGAGCCGCCCATATATCGTTCCACGCGCAGTTTCGCAGCGCAGCGAGAATGTTTGAGCATGGAATGATATATGGGCGGCTCCCGCCGAGCAGCGGACTATCGCCTAGCGGATATGCGCAGGTTTTCCGCCCCAGTAGAAGCGGCAGAAGGCTCGTTTGCGCTTTTGGGGTTTGCCTACGAGCTCCATGGTTGCGATGGCTATGTCTTCGGCTGCGTGGGGACGGCGCAGCACTTCGCCATTGATGAGCAGTGCCTTGAGCGACTCAGGATGATCGTGGAGATGGCGCAACGTCACGATGAGCTCTCGTGCGGTGGTGACATGCATGCTGGCGCCCATGCCGGTGAGCATGGTGGTGTTGGCCTTTTCCTGGCCATAGGACTTGCCCAGCAGGATCATCGGCAGATGTGCGCATAGGCACTCGGTGACGGTGAGTCCGCCCGATTTGAGAATTGCCAGGTCGCAGCCGTGCATGAGGGCCGCCATGTCGTCGACATAGTCCAGCACCGTGACATTTTCGAGCTTCATGGCATCGAAGAGTGTCTTGAGGCGGGAGGCGTATTCCTTATCCTTGCCCGGCAAAAAGACAAAGTGCATGTCTTCGAAGCTGCGTAGGAAGGGGAGGGTGCGGTCCATCTCCGCGCGAAAGCGAACGTACGGTTGAGGCAAGCTGGCACCGGCCATTACCAGCACGACGGTCTTGTCGGTGGGGAGGTTGAACTTAGCTAGCTCTTCCTCGCGATCGTAATCCGTGTCGAATCCGGCGCGAATAGGAATGCCGGTAATGCGAATCTTTGTCTCGAGCACCTTGCGCGGACGCAGCGTTTCGGCCATAAATTCGTTGGCAACACAGAACAAATCGGTGTCCTTGTGGGGCCACCATCCCTCGACTTCGTAGTCGGTCGGTACGCAGATGACCGGATAATCGATACCCGTAATTACGCGGGCGCCCACGGCAACATTGGCTGCTGTGATGTGCGTTGCAACCACGGCTATGGGCCTGCGGCTACGAATATATTCGTTGAAGGCGGGGAACATAATTCGCGACCATGCCGTTCCGCCACCCCAGAGAAGATGTCCCGTAAGCGTATATCGCCAGGTCAGGTCGTAAATGGGGCGCGTGGCTCCCGTAAAAGAAGCCGCGGTCTTATTACCGTCGAATTTAATACGTCCAAAATCAAGGATATCGAGCACTTCAATCTCAATATCCTCGGGGATGCCATTGGTGCCGCGGATGAGGTCGAATGCCTGCGCAATCGCATTTGCGGCGGCCTTGTGGCCCGAGCCAACGGAGGCATGCACGATGGTCACGAGGGGTTTTTGCTGAGCCAGGAGTGTGGTTTGCTCCGATTGGGGAGTGCTGTGCGTGAGCAGGGGAGCGTCGTCACTCGTCTGCGCCTGGTCCATCGATAACTCCCCTTCAGCTTTGTAATACGGATTTATCATTGTAGTGCATGAGTGTCACGTTCACGTAAATTTGGGTACGAGCGCAAAGAACGACAACGTTTCGACGAAAGGATGCTTCATGACTACCGATAAGCCGATCGATGTTGCGATTATCGGTGGCGGCCCCGCGGGCTATGCTGCCGCCATTTATGCTGCGCGTGCCAACCTGACGACGACCGTGATTGAGCAGGGCATGTCGGGAGGGCAGATCGCCACAACCAATGAGGTCGAGAACTATCCGGGTTTCCCGCTCCTGAGTGGCGCCGAACTCGGCGAGCGTTTTCAGCAGCATGCAGAGGGCCTGGGAGCACAGGTTACATGGAGCATGGTTACGGGTATCGATTACGATGCCGATGCACCGTTGTTTACGGTGCATCACGATATGGGCGATACGCTGGCCTCGAGCGTTATCGCTTGCATGGGTGCCACGCCGCGTCCGGCAGGTTTCGCAGGCGAGGATACGTATCGCGGTCGTGGCGTTTCATATTGCGCAACATGTGACGGTATGTTCTTCCGCGGCAAACAGGTCTTTGTAATCGGTGGTGGCAATTCGGCATGCGAAGAGGCGCTGTTCCTGTCCGACATTGCCAGCAGTGTGACCATCGTGCTGCGCCGCGACCAGTTCCGTGCACCCGGGGGCGTTGTGAATAAGGTGCTTGCTAAGGACAATATTTCAATTAGGTACCAAACTAGTATTGTTGAGCTTTCTGGCGAAGCGATGCCCACGACAATTACGTTCAAGGACAACGCGAGCGGCAAGACGCATGCTGAGACCTTTGAACCTGGCTCATTTGGCATTTTTGTCTTTACGGGGACGCAACCGCATACCGAGCTTGTTGAGCATCTCGTCGGTCTGGCTCCCGACGGCGGCATTGTTACCGACG
>URBS01000136.1 GCA_900546085.1 uncultured Collinsella sp. | reverse complement strand
TTTTCCCGGCGGTGGGCATCCCGTCGATCAGGATGGAGCCGCGGGTGGGCTGGTAAACGTTGGTGAGCAGGTTGAACACGGTGGTCTTACCGGCACCGTTGGGGCCGATCAGACCGGCGATCTCGGTCTTACCGATGGTCAGGCTAAAGTCGTCGACTGCCTTAAGGCCGCCAAATTCAATGCCCAAGTGGATGCACTCGAGCGCCGGGCGCTGGCCCAGGTCGCGGTCGGGAACGATGGCGCCAGAAGGATACGGGACCATCTTGCCCTTGTTGAACTCAAACTTACTGGGCATCGGCTGCCACCTCCTTCTTGGAAGCAAAGCGGTCCTTAATGCGTGCGAAGAACGACTTGAGCTGCGGGTTGTTGGTAAAGATCATGACCAGAATCAGCACGATGGCGTAGATGAGCATGCGGTAGTCCGAGAACTGACGGAGCAGCTCGGGAAGCACCGTGAGCAACGCCGCCGCGATGACGGAGCCGCGCATATTGCCCAGACCGCCCAGGACCACGAACACCAGGATGAGGATGGACGTGTTGAAGTCGAACTTGGTGGCGGAAAGCTGCGAGAAGTTACCGCCGAAGAGGGCTCCGGCAGCGCCGGCGAGAGCGGCGGAAACCACGAAGGCGATCATGCGGTACTCGGTGACGGAGATGCCCACGGACTCGGCAGCGATCTTGTTGTCGCGCACGGCCATAATGGCACGGCCGGTACGGCTGCGAACCAGGTTGAGCACGATCACGAGTGCGACCATGACCAGGATGGCACCGGCGAGGAAGGTCGAGTACGTCGACACGCCCGATGCGCCCTGCGCGCCCTTGATGATGGCGGTGCCGTCCTCGAGCAGGTGCAGGTCGTCGATCGTGGAGTTACCTGTGATGTTAAAGATCACATGCAGGCCGCGGGAGTCGACGCCCACGATAAGGCAGGTGACGATCTCTTTGATGATCTCGCCAAAGGCCAGCGTCACGATAGCCAGGTAATCGCCGCTCAGGCGAAGGACCGGGATGCCGATCAAGAAGCCCAGGATGGCGGCAGCGATGGCACCGACCACGATGCTGATGATAAGGCGCACCGGATCGGAGGGAACGGCGCTCTCCAGCGCGACCGCGGTAACGATGCCCGTATAGGCGCCGACGCTCATAAAGCCCGCGTGGCCCAGCGACAAGTCGCCCGCGATGCCGACGACGAGGTTAAGGGAGATGGCCATGACGATATAGGCCGTGATGGGAACCAGCTGACCGGCGATCATGCGCGGAATCATATGGTTGGACTGCATAAAGAACACGATGGCGAACGCCACAAGGCACATGGCGTACGTAACAAAGTCGTGACGCGTCTGCTTGTCTTTAAGAAACTTCATAACGCTCACCTACACCTTCTCGGGGACGTACTTGCCCAAGAGGCCGGCAGGCTTGACGAGCAGGACGATGATCAAAACACCAAAGACGATGGAGTTGGCAAGGCTCGTGGAAATGTAAGCCTGTGCCATCGCCTCGATGATGCCGATGAGAATGCCACCGACAAAGGCACCGGGGATGGAGCCGATACCGCCGAAGACGGCGGCGTCGAAGGCCTTGATGCCAGGCATGGCGCCCGTGGTGGGTTGCAGGACCGGCGAGTAGGAGCACAGGAGCACACCGGCGATGGCGGCAAGGGCGGAGCCGATGGCAAACGTCATCGAGATGGTACGGTTGACGTTGATGCCCATGAGCTGAGCGGCTGCCTTGTCCTCGGACACGGCGCGCATGGCCTTGCCCATCTTGGTCTTACCTGTAAAGAACATCAGACCGGCCATGATAACCAGGCAGGCGACGATGGTGACGAGCGAAACGGCGCTTACATTGAACTTGGCCAAGAACTCCGGCACCTGGAAGGTGACGAGCGAAGTGAAGTTCTTGGGCGTGGCGCCCCACAGAAGCTGCGCGGCGTTCTGCAGGAAGTAAGACACGCCGATGGCCGTGATCAGAACGGCCAGCGGGCCCGCCTGACGCAGCGGCTTGTATGCCAGACCCTCGATGAGAACACCGAGAACGGTGCAGACCACACAAGAGAGAATTACAGATGCCCAGCCCGGGAGGCCGAGATACGACGTGGCACAGAACGAGACATAGGCACCGACCATGATAACGTCGCCGTGAGCGAAGTTCAGCATCTTGGCGATACCGTAGACCATGGTGTAGCCCAACGCGATGATGGCGTAGACGCTGCCCATGGACAGGCCGTTGACCAGGTATTGGATAAAGACCGTCATGTTCCACATCCCCCTTTCGAATAGGTTTCCAGTTAATGTATGAAACAGGGACGTTACACTGTCCCTAGATACCAAGCAAGCAGGGAAGGCCAAACCTCCCCTGCTTGGGATCAAAACCGCTCTATGTAAGGCGGCTTATTAGGCCTGTACGTACTTGCCGTCGGTGATGACGTACGCCGTGGGCTCCTTCTGGACCTGGCCCTTATCGTTCCAGGTGAGCTTGCCGGTCAGACCGTCAACGGTAATCTTGAGCATAGCCTTAGGCAGCTTCTCGGCGACCTCGGTCGGGTCGGCGTCGACACCAAGACCGGCCTCCTCGAGGGCCTCGGCCACCGCGTGCACGCCGTCGTAAGCGTCGGCGGCAAACTGGTCCGGAGTCTCGCCATACTTATCCTTGTAAGCGTTGACGAAGTCGGCGTTCTTCTCGTCGTCGGCGGAGAACGGGGTCATGAGCAGCAGACCCTCGGCAAGAGAGGTGTCGAAGCCCTCAACGCCCAGGATGCCGTCCATGCCGTCGCAACCCATCATCTTGACGTCGTAGCCCATGTCCTTGGCGTTCTTGAGCAGGACGGACGCTGGCGTGTAGTAGATCGGCGCAAAGATCATGGTGGCGCCGGCCTGCTTGGCCTTGGTCAGCTGGTTGGTAAAGCTCGTGGCGGAGTCGTCCTTAAAGGTCTCCTCGTCGACAACCTCGAGCTTGGACTCAGCGGCCTGGGCCTTAAAGGCATCCGCGACACCCGAAGAATAAGCGTCGCCGGAGTTATAGAACAGCACGAACTTCTCGTCCGCATACTTCTGCGCCAGGAACTTGGCAGCGTTGACGCCCTGGTTGGGATCGGTAAAGCAAACCTGGAAGACGCAATCCTTGCCCTTGGTGACGTCCTCGGAGGACGCGGACGGAGTGATCATGAACGTCTCGGGGTCGTTACCGCACTCGGCGGCAACGGCAACCGACGCGCCCGTGGTGGTCGGGCCGACGAGGGCCTGCATGCCCCAGTCGAGCAGGGTGTTAAAGGCGTTGACGGCCTTCTCGCCGTCGGCCTGGTCATCCTCGGCCTTGCTGGCAAGCGGCAGCTCCTTGGTCGAGAAATCCTTGCAGCCAAGCTCGACACCCTGGGTAACGGACTTGCCGTAGGACGCGTTGGCGCCGGTCAGCGGTCCGATGGTGCCGATCTTAAACGAAGCGTCGCCCGAAGCGGAACCGCTGTCGCCGCCGTTGGAGGAGCAGCCAGCTAGAATGGACATCGCCCCCAGACCTGCTGCGCTCGCGATAACGCTCCTGCGATTCATAACAGGGTTCAATGACTTACCGGTGAGGCTCGACATGCGGCTCTCCTCTCAAATCTCGTCGGGTTTCGGTTACCCAACAGGCCATCCTTCGCCGTGTTCGGCGTTCGCAAAATAGTAGACGCTTTAGTTGGGAAAAGTGGCGATTATTTCAACTTTTTCTTTGGCCTTGTTCATTTATCCATAAATATACGTATTTCAATTCATTTATGCATAAACACCACTTTATTGTGTGAAAGTAATATTTCTATTCTGTTACAAGCTCCTCTGCCCTGATTAAAACAGACTCACCGGTCGCGTTTTGTGCGCACCTAGGCGGCGATGTACTTGCCGTCTTGCGGTACGGGGCAAACCTTATGGCGCAAACGTTGACAATTTGTTACGGAAGTTCATTTGTAGCGAGCATGTTTCCAATGTTTCCGCAGCGTTTCGGGGGTGCCGTTTTGTGCGACTCCTGTTGCCTGGTGAGCACGCGCCCTCGGTTCACGCTAGAATGCACTCAACCTTTAAGCGGTTAATCCATCCATAAGATGCACGAAGGAGCTATCTATGAGCGAACCCCTGCGCACCGTGAACGTCGGTCTGATCGGTCTGGGAACCGTCGGCGGCGGCGTGGCCCGCGCCGGGGAGGTTCTGTTCAACCCGCTGATGCGCCA
>URBS01000135.1 GCA_900546085.1 uncultured Collinsella sp. | reverse complement strand
TTCAATCGTCGGTCGCGTACCGAAGTACGCTTCGCTCCTCTTTCACGTCAATCTGCGGCACCTCAGAAGGCGCACTTGGTAGTTATGTTTACTTCAACGACGCAAGAAGGTGTTCGGCGGCACCGATGAGCGGAGCATCGCCCTCCAGAGACCCGATGAGAATCGGCGTGTCCTGGAGCGGATCGAGCGCCTGGCTGGCATAGCCCTCGTGCACCGAATCCTTCCACGTCTGCGAACGCCAATCGGGACCCTGATGAATTACGCCGCCCGAAAGCACGATGACCTCTGGATCCAGAATATTGGCAAGCGAGCCCAAGCTGGCGCCCAGCGCAAAGCCGGCGTCATGGATGACCTCGGTCGCCTTTGCGTCGCCAGCACGACACAGGTCGTTCACGTCGCGACCGACCGAAGGACGGCTGGGGTCAACTCGACCGAAGCGTTCGTCGTACATACGGCCAATCGAGGTGCCCGAAGCAACAGACTCAAGATGGCCGGAACGCCCGCAGGCGCAGGGAATGCCGGCGGCAGCCGAGCACTCGATGTGGCCCATATGACCGGCAGCACCATGGAAGCCCTGCATCACGCGGCCGTTCTCGACATATGCGCCACCGATGCCCGTACCGATTCCCAGGCACAAGACGGAGAACTTGCCCTTGCCGACGCCCCAGTGGGCCTCGCCCAGAGCATGAGCCTGCACGTCGCCCACAACGGCAACGGGAAGACCAAGGTCCTCGCGCAGACGCGGCCCCAACTGAACGCCGGACCAGCCGGGCATGATCTCATTGGCATAAGCAATGGCGCCCGTCTTGGGATCGACGACGCCTGCGGCACCGATACCGACACCGAGAACCTCGACATCGGGATTCGCCTCAAGAGCGGCCTTGATAGACGCCTCGATACGCTGGAAGACGGCCTCGCCGCCCTCCTGGGCCTCGGTAGGAACCTCGGCCTCAAAAACGGGATGGGGCACACTACCGTCAGCCGGGTACTCCATGATGGCAGTCGCAATTTTAGTTCCGCCGATATCGACAGAGCAGACGTACTTGTTCTCCATGTCGCTCTCCTTCGGAGATAAAAACAACTACAGGAAATGCGCCGTCAGGCTAGCCGTCACAGCGCAGTAAAGGTTTTCCAGGTGTCCGAGATCGCCGAGAAACCGTGTGGCCATTGACCTAATGGGTCATGGCCACACGGTTGAACGGCGAGGTCGGGTGCCTGGGAAGCTTTACAGGAGACCGTTGTCCTGAAGGACCTTCCTAATCGCCTCGACGTTCTCGCCGGTCATGGCCTTCACCGGGCGCGGCATGGTCGGGCTGTCGAAGATGCCCATGAGGTTCATAGCGGTCTTGAAGGCGCCGACGCCACCGGCATAGCCCTGGACGCCCGAGGTGACGTCCCAGATGTGCGAAATCTCATTGAGGCGATCCTGCTCGGCCTTGACGGTAGCCCAGTCGCCGGCCTGAGCGGCCTTCCACTGGCGCACGTAGCCCTCGGGCTCAACGTTGGCAAGGCCCGGGACAGAACCGTCGGCGCCACCGAGGTAAGCGCCGTCGACAACAACCTCGTGACCGGTGAGGATGCTCATCGGATGGCCGTTCTTCTCGTTCTCCTGAACGAGATAGCGGAACGAGATGTCATCACCCGAGGAATCCTTGACGCCAGCAAGGACGCCCTCGGCGCCGAGCTTGGCAAGGAGCTTCCAGGGGAGCTTGGTGTGAACGCAGACGGGAATGTCATAGGCAAAGATGGGCAGGTCGAGCTCCTCGTGCAGGATGCGGAAGTGCTCCTCGACCTCGGTCATGCCCTGCAGGGCATAGAACGGGCAGGTGGCGACAAGCGCATCGGCGCCCAGCTCCCGAGCGACCTTACCGTGCTCGATCATGCGCTCGGTCTCGGTATCGATGATGCCGACCAGGACGGGCACGCGGTGGTCGACGATACGAACGGCCTCGGCGATGATCTGGCGACGACGCTCATCGGTGGAGAAAACGACCTCGCCCGAAGAGCCCAGGAAGAACAGGCCATCGACGCCGGCATCGATCATGCGGTTGATGCTGCGCTCAAAGGAGGCAACGTCGAGCTGGTGGTCTTCGGTATCGGGAACAACGACGGGAGGGATAACGCCGGTGAATTTCTGAGTTGCCACAAGAATCTCCTTAGTTGTCTGGCGGGCGGCCCTATGCCACCCACTCTTGTTGGCAGTGTCCAGGCCGTCTAGGCCAAAGAACACGGGTAGAACGTTTGGTTAAAAAAGTCGATGACTTCGTTTTCGAACGCGTTGATGCGCTCATGAGCGTATTTGGCATAGATGATATGCCTCCGGTCACACTCAAGACCGTTGAATACGGCAAACTGGCCCTTGGGATCACTCACGGCATCCATGAGCGATGTGCCCATGAGCACCGATCCACGCACCCGAGACGACAACGCCTCGAGGCCACCGGGAATTGGATTGGCAACCGCCGTGCAGGCGAGGCCCCGCTCGTCCAGAGCAGAAACCGCCAGCGCGACTCCGCCGCCAAGGCCCTCGCCCCATGCAAAGATGCGGTCGGGGTCCACGCCATCAAGATTGCGCGCCACCTTCGCCATCGCGCAACCCCAACGGACGCGCTTGACAAAAGCAGGAGAGGCAATCCCCTGCTGCAGCTCGCTGGATCCAATCGCCTCATCGTCCAGCGCAAGCACGGCATATCCCATGGCCGCAAACCTCGTCATGTGATGCCATCCCCGCACGGGTCGGTCGATGTCGTGAAACATCAGACATAGCGGCACAAGCTCGGATGCTCGGGCGCGACCGGCAGGCTCGATCAAACGTGCGTGGACCACATCGCCACCAAGCTCAAAGGAAACCTCGGAGTAGCGGGCATACGGATTGGCGAAATCGATCGCCGTAATACTCGGCCCGCAAACCTCAAGGTCCGAAGCGGCTATCTCTAATTCGGAAACATCCGCAGAAGCATCACCGCGCCAATCCCGGAAATCAGCGAGCCTTGACGAGACCGTTCCGGGAATCCCCACAAGGTCGGAGACAATCAGCTCATTGACATTGCTCTCGCACTTAGACATGAGCCTCCCCTCCCTTGCAGAAAAACGGAATGATCAGATCGTCAAAATCCTGAATCTCCTCGTGGCCAAAGCCTTCAAAGAACTCATGACGCTTTTCACAGGTCAGGTTGTTATAGACCGCAAACTGCGTCGCTGGCGGACAGACGGTATCGGCTGTGCCGGTGCCAAACAGCACGGGGCATTTGACCATAGGGGCAAAGTTCTTGGAATCGAAGTACGCCAGCTTGGCATAGGCTTCGTCGATACGAGTCGAGTCCTCGTCAAACCAGCGAGACCAATAGCGCAGGCCCTCGTAGGCAATGTCGTCGGCATCCAAATCCCAGACCAGGCGGAAATCCGACAGGAAGGGATAGAGGATGGCGGCGCGATTGATAAGCTCGCTGTTAAGTGCACAGGTCGCAATGCCCAAACCGCCGCCCTGCGACGCGCCGTTCACAAACACACGGGCAAGATCGATGCCCTCGAGCTCGCGAACGATGCGGCACAGGATGCGAATATCTTGGTGCAAGCGGACATAGTAGAGGTTGGCCGGATCGCCGTCGATACCGGCGACGATATGGCCCGCGACCGTTGTGCCCTCAAATCCACCAATGTCCTCGGAGGGACCTCCTTGGCCGGGGCAGTCGAGGGCGATGAGTGCCATGCCCATGCCCGCAAACGACGCCTGCTCAAACCAGCTGCGGCTTGCACCCGGATACCCATGGAACTGAAGTACCAATGGCACGGGCTCGTCCGAGACGGGTTTAAGGTACTTGGCATGCAGGCGAGCGCCACACATGCCGGTATACCAGAGGTCGAAAAGCTGGCAGGTCACGGCATCGGTGACCGATGCCGTCTCGATCGCATAGTCAAGCCCGACGGCGTCGGCCTCGGCCATGCGGTCCTGCATATATCCCTCGGCATTGGAGAAATACGATTCCAGGATATGGGACATGATGTCAAAGAAGCCGGCAACCATCTGATATTGGGGCAGCGTGAAGGTAAATTCCGGGTTGAGAATGGAAAATTTCGGGAATACCTCTTCTCCAAATACATGACCGATTTTCAGTTTGCTTTCCGGATGCGTGATGACAGCGCCGCCGTTCATTTCCGAACCGGTGCCGACCATGGTGCCCACCGTCGAACCCAGCGTCAGAAACATCGGCAGAGAGCGGCCGCCCAGTAAAAAATCATCACCGTTTTTTTGCTTGCGAGAAACATACCA
>URBS01000134.1 GCA_900546085.1 uncultured Collinsella sp. | reverse complement strand
GCATACGAGATAAGCTAGTGACTGGAGTTCAGACGTGTGCTCTTCCGATCTTGCGCTGGGCGGTCGAGACGGCATTTGCGTTGGCGTTTGCGTCCGATGGACCGGTCGATCCGTCACTGTCCGTTGTCGGTGCGGCCTGTGCGGCCGCGAGTGCCACCTTTGCATTGTTCAGGTCTTCCTGGGCGGCCGCGACCGCGCGCTGCGCCTCGGAAACAGCGCTATCGAGCGCGTCGTTCTTAATGGTCATGAGTACGTCGCCCTCGTTGACGCTCTGTCCGGCCTGCACGTTGATCTTTTCAACCGTACCGTCGACAGAAGGGGAGACGACCGATGCCGAGATGGGCTTAAGCTGCCCCTTGGCTTCGACTGTGGTGGTAAACGTGCCTTCGGTGACCATGTCGGTCACCGGTCCGTTGGTGCCTGCGGGTTGCGCGTTGATGACCAGCGTTGCGATGATGGCAATGAGCGCGATGGCAACAACGACACCGACGGCGATACCGCGTCGGATGAGCTTTTTGCGCCGACGCTCGGCACGCTTTGCCTTGAGCTTTGCATAGGCTTCTTCATCGGAGATATCGGTCGAATCGTCGACACTCGTTTGGGGCTGCTTGGTGTCTGCAGCGCTGATAATCGGCAGGGTCTCGGTGGCATCTTGGGGCATGCGATCGGAATCGTCAGGACCCGGATTGATCGTGGGGACCTTGGACATAGCGTCTCCTTTATCGATATGGCTCCGATAAGTATATACGCCCGTCGCGATAGGCGGGCGTATAGAAGTTGCGGATGACGGTACTGTAAGTTTTGTCGCCGTGCTGTTTACTTGTTGTAGACGTTAGCTGCGTTACGAGTGCACGACCACGCAGAGGCCGACTTTGATGCGCTCGTGGAGCGACTTGGCATCGGCCAGACGCAGGTTGATACAACCGTGGCTACCGCACCACTTGTACGATTCGGCGTTATCGAAACTCGAATCGTTTTGCCAGGTGGCGTCGTGGAATCCGACCATATTGCCCTCGAACGGCATCCAGTAGCTTACCGGGCTCTCGTATTTGGGCTTGCCGGTCTCGGGGTCCTTGGCACCGATGAGTTTGCTGGCGCCATCGTTGCTGTTGATCTGCCATACGCCCTCGGGGGTGGCGTCTTCGCCCGGTTTGCCAGAAATAAAGTTGGCCTCCCACACGATGTTGCCGCTCTCGTCGTAGTAGCGCGCATGCTGCTCGGACAGGTCGACGTCGATATAGGCCTTCCAGTCGGGCTCGCCCTTGGCGGTAAATGTGTCGGCCTTCTGGGAGTACTTGATCTCGATTTCGCCGGTCTGCTTGTTGTTGATGGCGTCCTCGACCTGCTTGGCGAGCGAGCTGCTGTCGATGGACCAACCAAAGTCGCCGCCTTCGACGGCGCACTGCTTGCCATCGGCGCGCGTCCACCAGCGAGTGGAGCCCACGGTATTAAAGCCGTTGGCGAGCTCGGCTGCCCAGCTGCTGATCTGCGACGTATCGAGCGTGGGGTTGGCCGGATCGGCAAAGCTGATCCACTGCAACACGGAGCTGCCATCAACCTTGCCGGCATCCTCGCCGTTGAGCTTGAGGGTCACGTTGACGCCCAAGAAGTTGTTGGCGGCATCGCATGCAGACTGAATCTGATCATCGGTCAGCGTTCCATTGAGCGGCTCATAGGCATCGTTGCCGAGCTTGGAAAGATCTACGGTCTCGGCCAGCGAGGCAAGCTCGAGCTCGGCATACTTAATGACATGCTCGCGGTTGAGTTTTTCGTTGGAGCGCGCCTTCTCGACGGTAAACTTGCCGGCCTGCTCGTCATAGGAGCTATTGGCCTCGAACGCGCCCGAACGCCCCTCGTTAAACTCGTCGATGGCGGCGCCCAGATCCTTCTCAAACTGCTTTTGGTCAAAGGTGTCGGAGAGCATGGACAGGTCGACGTCTTGATCAAGATCGACTTCGTTGGAGCTAGCGGTTGTTTTGGTCTTGCCGCTTAAGGATTCTACAAGGCGAACCGGCCATACAATGGCTTCGTTGCGGCTGATAATCTCTTTTGCGGCAGCTTCGCCGTCGACAATGGGCTCATCGGACTCGGGCTGATAGGTCCAGCTAAAATCATCGCCTGTCACGGTGAGCTTATAGTGCTTCCAAGCCGAGTTGACCTTGGTGGCGGCAGACGAAGCGTTGGAGAACGAGACATCGACGCCGGCGATAGTGGTGTTGGGGTAGGCTACCTGCGAAAACGCTACAACGCCTACGATATAGACAATGACGATAAGACCCAGAACGACAAAGAGCGTCGTCTTTTTGCCCGACTTATTGTTCTCGGCGGGTTTGCGTGCGGGGCCGCGATCGCCTCGAGCGTGCGTGGGGGGCTGCTTGGGCGCATTGCCATTTGCCTGGCGTTGCTGATGCTGCTTGTTCGGACGTTGGGAAACGTTTGCCGCACCTCGCTGCTGACCGCGGCTCGGCGCGATAGGACGCGGCGACTGAACGCCGCCGGTGTGCCTGCTCGGCTGCTGCGGATCGGGAATCAGTTGAGTTCGATCGTTTTGCGACATCGTATGCATATCCTTCGGATTTCGCCTTGCGGCTCATCGTGTTTTTACTGGGCTTGCATTATAGCGATTACCCAGTTGTTTGTGGTATGGAAACGGTGGCATTCAAAAGAGGTGGGACATTTGTCCCACCTTCGAGTCTTTCTTTGTCGCTATCCGCACTCACCGCATTTTGCACAGGCCGAAAGTGCGGCCGGAGCCTGCGCGATGCCACCCTTTGCCGTCTCGCGCAGCGTGGCCGGCAACGCGTGGCCCACGGAGAGCATGACGTGCGCCATCTGGTCAAACGGCACCAGGCTCTTGATACCGGCAAGTGCAAGCTGCGCCGAGCTAAATGCCGCGGCCACGCCGATGGCATTGCGGTTTTGGCACGGCACCTCCACGAGGCCGCCCACCGGGTCGCAGACCAGGCCCAGCAGGTTGCTCAGGGCGATGGAGCTGGCGTCGAGTGCCTGCTCAGGCGTGCCTCCGAGCATCTGCACCAGCGCGGCGGCGGCCATGGCGGCCGCGCTTCCCACCTCGGCTTGGCATCCGCCCTCGGCGCCGGCGACGCAGGCGCTCGTGGTGAGGTTGAGGCCGATGGCGGCGGCGCAGTAGAGGGCGTCCATGACTTGCTCATCGTCCAGTTGCAGATGGTCGGCGAGCGCCAGCACGCAGCCGGGCACGACGCCTGCGGAGCCGGCCGTGGGGGCGGCGACGATCACTCCCATTGTGGCGGAGCGCTCAAGGACGGCCATGGCGCGGGCCACGGCATCGGTCTGGACGGCGCCCATCAGGCTTACGCTCAAGTCGTTGCGGCCGGTGGCATCAACGAGCTTGGCCTCGCCGCCGATAAGCCCGCCGAGCGAGCGCTGAGGATTGGCGATGGGGGCCGTGGTCTCCTCGCGCATGACGTCGAGCACGCGGCGCATGGCGGCGACGGCGTGGGCCTCGCCGGTCAGGCGCGCCTCGCGAACGGCCATGACGGCGCCGATGTTGAGGCCGAGTTCGGCGCAGGCGTCGAGCAACTGCGCACCATCGTCAAAGATTTCCTTGGCCGAAACGCCGGGGGAGAGCGACGAGGCCGAGCCCGGGAGCTCGATAAAGGTGGCGTAGTTTACATTGTCGAGCTTGCGCAGCATGGGGATGACGGTGTCGTCGGGGGCGCCATCGGTTTCAAAGACGGAGTATGCCTGGCCGCCCACCTCGGTGCGGTAGGTGCGGCAGAAAGCGATGTTTACATGTGCGTAGGCGAGCAGGTTCGTGAGCGCGGCGAGCACACCGGGGACGTCCTGGTGGGCCACGAAGAGCGTGGAATACATGCCCGAGATATCGACGCCGACGCCGTTGATGCGGCTGATGCGCATCTTGCCGCCGCCGAGGCTCTCGCCGCGGACCTGCGCCGTGGCGCCCGTATCGTCGGCCATGTCGATGTCGACGGTGTTGGGATGGATGGAGGCGTCGTCGCCCTTAATTTCAAAGTGGTAGTCGAGGCCCTGCTCGCGTGCGAGGTCGAAGGCCTGCTTGATGTTCTCGTCATCGGTGTCGAGGCCCAGAATGCCCGCGACGAGAGCGCGGTCGGTGCCGTGGCCGCGGTAGGTGTGGGCGAAGGAGTTCCACAGGCCAAAGGTGACTTTGGTGATGCGGCCTTCCAGCAGGCTGGCGGCAACTTGTGCGCAGCGCAGGGCGCCGGCGGTGTGCGATGAGCTGGGGCCGACCATGACGGGGCCCAAGATCTCGAATGCCG
>URBS01000133.1 GCA_900546085.1 uncultured Collinsella sp. | reverse complement strand
ATGGGACATTGGCAGATACAGAAGAAAGCGTTCTGTCATCGCTTGTCCAGATTGTCCAAGAAGAGACCAGCAAAACGCTTCCCCGACACGAGCTTGACTTTGCCCTCGGCATACCCGGCAAGGATGCCCTTGAGAAACTTGGGGTCTACTCGCAGGCAACGTTGGATCGCTGGTGCCAAGTTGCCGCCAGCTTTAAAAGCACCATCAGTGTGTTTCCAGGTTTGCTTGAAGTCATCGCAACACTCGCCGATAGCGGCTGCAAACTTGGCATCGTCTCCTCACGTGCGCGCGACGAATACGCAAAAGAAATTGCACCCCTTGGTTTCGATAAGTATTTTGAGCACATCATCCTTGTCGAAGACACAACCGAACATAAACCCGCACCCGCACCCATGCTCGAATATCTCCGACGTGCGGGCGCGAATCCTGGCAACGTCGTCTACGTTGGTGACACCGTCTACGACGAACAATGCGCAACTTCAGCAGGGGTCAGTTTTGCCCGAGCAGCATGGGGATCACACCAAGATATCCCAAACGCCACCTACAACCTCAAAACCCCCAACGACCTACTAACCCTAACATCCAAATAACCCACGCGTCCCACCCTTTCAGCCCCAACGCCACAAGGGCGATCGAGCAGGACGGCTTGGGCAGGTCCCCGTACTTAGTTTCCAAAATCATTCCGCAGCGCGAAGGCTTCTTATTATTTTCAGACCTAACGCCACAAGGGCGACGACCTCGAGCAGGTCAACTTGGGAGGGACGAGGGCTTAGTTCCCCAATCGTCCTCGGGCATGCAAAAAGCCTCGCTGCGCACTTCGTGCGGCGAGGCTTTTTGCCCCCTGCGGAAAGATTGGGGAACTAAGCCCTCGTCCCTCCCCGGGATATGTAGCGAGTCGGAGTACCCTTGCTGTTACTCTGCTTTGCCCACAGAGTTGAGGTTGGTCATGCGGATCTTAACCAGCTCGGTGATCTCACGCATGCCCTCCTTGGCCGGCTTCTTGGGATCGAAGCAGGCGGGGTTCTCGGCCATGTAGGCCATGAAGCCCTTTGTGAAGGCCTGACGCAGCTCGGTAGCGTAGTTGACCTTGCAGATGCCGTTCTTCACAGCCTCGGCAACCTGCTCATCGGGCACACCGGAGGTGCCGTGCAGAACCAGCGGCACGTCGACGGCGTCGCGGATGGCCTTGACCACGGACTGCTCGATGTGAGGATCGCTCGTGTACACACCGTGGCTGGTGCCAACGCCAATTGCGAGGGAGGTGCAGCCGGTTCGCTCGACGAACTCCTTGGCCTCGGCAGGATCGGTGTAGGGGCTCTCGCCCTCAACCGCGGGACCGTCGTCCTCCTTGCCGCCAACCTTACCGAGCTCGGCCTCGACGGGCACGCCCATGGCGCGACCAGCGTCGGCAACGGACTTGGTCAGGGCGATGTTGTCCTCGAAGGACTCGTGCGAACCGTCGATCATGACGGAGGTGTAGCCCGTGCGGAAAGCCTGCATGCAGCGGTCATAGCCATCGCCGTGATCGAGGTGCAGGGCGACGGGCACGGAAGCGCGCTCGGCGGCAGCCTTGACCATGCCGTAGAAGTAGTCCAGACCAGCGGTCTTGATGGTGCCCGGAGTGGTCTGCATGATGACGGGGGACTTGGTCTCCTCGGCAGCGGCCAGAACGGCCATAACAAACTCGAGGTTCTCGACGTTGAACGCGCCGACGGCGTAGTGGCCGGCCTGAGCGTCCTTGAGCATCTTTTCGGTGGTAACAAGTGCCATGAGCGTTTGCTCCTCTCCCTCGCCCGCATCTGGACATCGGGCGTAGTTGTTCACAAGGCGTTTTACCTTGCGTTTTGCTGCGTTCATTGTATGAAATTCAGCGGCTATGCACGTGCGAGATATTGAGCCCTTGCAGGTCAATACAGTCGTTTTTGAAAAGTAAACGGAAGGGGTTGAACCCGAGCGCGCGTGTTCGAAATTGAGTTTTGAGCCTTGATCATCTTTCTTTTATAGAAAAAGTAAGTAATCGAAAGGCGTTTTCTTACTTAAAAAGAAAATGAACGAAAATAGACTCAACACAATTCCTGCAAATTTCAGACGATGATGGAGCGGATATGGCCCATGCAACAACCCGAGCTTTCGCCGATGAGCGTCGTGCCGCCATTATGGAAATGCTCGAACATAACGCCTCGGTGCAGGTAGCAGAAATCGCCCAGACCTTTGGCGTGTCCTCCGTTACCGCCCGCGCCGACCTAGACGCGCTCGCCGAGTCCGGCAAGCTGCGCCGCACGCATGGTGGCGCTGTATCGCTCCAGAAGCGACTGACCGTATCCACCCAGGATCGCCGCATCAACGTCAATGTCGCCGCCAAGCAGGCTATCGCGCAAAGCGCCATCGAACTCGTCAATGACGGCGACACGCTGCTCGTCGACTCGGGCACCACCGCTCTCGAGTTTGTCCGGCTCCTCGACCAGCGCGATGGCATCACCGTTATCACGGCCGACATTACCATCGCCGATTACATCGACGAGAGCATGCCCTCAGTCGATGTCGTCATGCTGGGCGGTGCGCTGCGCAAAGGTCATCGCTATCTGTACGGCCCACTTACCATGCAGGCGCTCCAAATGGTCCACGCCGACCTTGCCGTCATGTGCCCCGGCGCCTTTGTTCCCGGCTGCGGCTTTACGACCGACTTTCCGCAGATGGCCGAGACCAAAGCGGCTATGGTCGGTGCCGCCCGTCAAAGCGTCGCCCTCATGGACGCCAGTAAGGTCAACGGACGCGGCATGTACCGCTTTGCCGAGCTGACCGATGTCAACACCATCGTGATGGACCGTGATCCCAACGATGCCGTCGACACCTCAATCGCCGAGTTAGCCAACGACGCTCGTCCAGCCCTCCTCATCGCCGGCGCTTAAACAAAAACCACCACAAAGGTACCTGTCCCCTTTGTGGTGGCTTGAGCGTCAAACGTGAACGTGTCGCTACTTGGAAAGCTCGTCGGCGAGGGCCTCGATCTGGGCGCGCGATGCGTCGTTGAGCGAACCCAGGACAGTCACCTTGTTCTGCGTCAGGGTGATGTCCTTCATGCCCTCGAGCTCCTTGGTCATAACCTTAGCGGCGGCAGGCGCCCAGGAACCGGCCTCGACAAGCGCCACGGTACGGTTCTGGTAGGCATGCTCGGCGAGCGTGTGGATAAAGGTGCTCATAAACGGGAAGATCTCGCCCTGATAGGTGATGGAGGCGAGCACCAGACGGTCATAGCGGAACGCATCCTCAACCGCCTCGGCCATGTCGTTGCGAGCCAGGTCAAAGACGGAGACCTTCTGGCCGCGGGCCTCGAGCGCAGATGCGAGCTCCTCGACGGCAGCCTTCAGATGGCCGTACACGCTCGCATAGGCAATGGTGATGCCCTCGTCCTCGGGCTGATAGCTCGACCAGGTGTTGTAGGTGTCGAGGTAGTAGCCCAGGTTCTCGGTCAGCACGGGGCCATGAAGCGGGCAGATGATCTGGATGTCCAGATCGGCGGCCTTCTTGAGCACAGCCTGCACGAACTTACCGAACTTGCCCACGATACCAAAGTAGTAACGACGCGCCTCGCAGGCCCAGCCTTCGGGATCCTCGATATCGTTAGCGCCAAACTTGCCAAAGCCGTCGGCACTAAAGAGCACCTTGTCGGTGGCCTCGTAAGAGAACAGCACCTCGGGCCAGTGAACGTTGGGGGCGCCGACAAACGTTAGGCTGTGGCCACCCAGGTCGAGCACGTCGCCCTCTTTGACGACCATCTTACGCTCGGGGTAGTCGGTGCCAAAGTAGTTGACCATCATGCGGAAGGCGCCCATGCTTGCCACAATCTGTGCCTGGGGATAGCGCTCCATAAAGGCGGCGATGCCAGCGGAGTGATCGGGCTCCATATGGTGAACGACCAGGTAACCGGGCGTACGTCCATCGAGCACGGCCTCAAGGTTGCCGAGCCACTCGTCAACAAAACCGCCGTCGACTGAATCGGCGACAGCGATCTTTTCGCCCAAGATAACGTAGCTGTTGTATGCCATACCGTTCTCGGACACATCGTACTGGCCCTCGAACAGGTCAATGTCGTGATCGTCGACGCCAACGTAGCGGATATCCTTGGTGATCTCCATCAGGCAAAGCCTCCTAGATAGACAAAAGAGCCCGTCTATCATAGCACTCGGCTGCATCCCAACAGCTATCTGCCGGCATCCTTACCGATTGTTATTGAAATGCGATAAATCGCCGTTTATCAGCACAAACTATGCGCGCGGTATCGCCGTGCTATGTCGAATGATGAGTTGTCCAGGAATACGAATGGCAACGGTTTTGCCCGCCGCACCCGCCTCGGGAACCGCATGCTCGAATACCTCGCGTCCGCGCTGATGTAGATCGAATCGCACGGTCGTGAGCTCGTTGTGTGCGACAAAATCATCGAGCGAATCGTCGACGCCCACCACGCTCACGTCCTCGGGCACGCGCAAGCCGCTATCGCGCAGCGCTGCAATAGCGCCGTTTGCCATCTGGTCGTTTGCCGCGAGATCGG
>URBS01000132.1 GCA_900546085.1 uncultured Collinsella sp. | reverse complement strand
CCTCGGGGCACGACCAGTCAAAGTCCGGCTGCTCGGGCGTAAACATGTGCAGATACCACTGACCGTCCGCGACGCGCGTCCAGGCGGGGCCGCCAAAGTTGGCATTCCAATTGGTGGGAGGCAGCTCGCCGTGCTCGCCGCGACCATCGCGGAAGATATAACGGGCGCGCTCGGGCGATCCGGGGCCGGCGGCAAGAGCGGCTTTGAACCAGGGGTGCTGGTTGGACGAATGGTTGGGCACGATGTCGACGATGACCTTGATGCCGTGCGCGTGAGCCGCAGCGATCATGTCATCGAAGTCGTCAAGCGAGCCGAGACGTGGGTCGACATCGCAGTAGTCCGCCACATCATAGCCGCCATCAACAAGAGGCGATGGGTAAAACGGGCTCAGCCAGATGGCCTCGATACCCAGCCGCTCAAGATAGTACATCTGCTGGGTAATGCCCGCGATATCGCCCAGACCCGAACCAGTCGAATCCTTAAACGAGCGCGGGTAGATTTGATAAATCGCGGCATCGGACATCCATGGGCGCGAAGAGGACTTTTCTGTAGCCATGGGATGAGTCTCCCTTGCAACGAGGTTTTGCGAGATGCCCACGATGATACGCCCAAAGCGGACATTCGCGGCAAACAACGCCACAGCCACGCCCCAAACGCTCGCTCCCTCTCGGGTTCGAGTCTCCTGGGACGAATCGATCGATCAGTGAAAAGAACGGAAGGCCCACTCCTCCGGCCACGACAGCGAGCGGGCTCCGGGTGCCCCAAGTTGCCGCGAAAGAGGAGGGAAGCGTACTTTATGTACGCGACCGACGATTGAGGGGCAAGATGGGGTGCCCGGGGCTCGCGCAGCGTCAACAAAAAACGCGGTTCGTTAGAACCGCGTAAGATAGTTGGAGCGGACAACGGGGCGTCTGCGTATCCGCTTCGCGGATCCGCACCGGCTTCAGCCGCCTGCCGGCGTCCTCGCCAGCTCGCTACAAACGCTCCGCGTTTGCTTAACGCTCGCTCCCTCACGGGTTCGAGCCCAGACGACGGGTACGAAAAAGCCCGGCTACCGTAGTAGTCGGGCTGCTGCGTTTGGAGCGGACAACGGGGCTCGAACCCGCGACCCCAACCTTGGCAAGGTTGTGCTCTACCAACTGAGCCATGTCCGCTTGCGGGTTATTAATTTACGCGAGTTGTCCAAAAGACGCAAGTACTTTTTTCAAAAAACTTGTCTGCCGCATGTTCTTAGTAGCTAAACGCGCTAAAGCGATTGGCTAGGCACACGATTCCAGCGCTCCGCTAAACAGCTTCACCATCTGCACGCGCGTGCCGGCGCCGTCCGTACGACGAGCAACCTCCACGTTATCGACGAGCATACGCATAAGCTTGATACCGCGGCCGCGTTCCTCGGATGCGACCGGCTCGCTCGTTTCATCGATAGAATAGCCAGCACCTCGATCAAGCACCTCAACCACAACGCGATCGCCATAGGCCTGAACCGTCAGGACGCACCCTATACCGCCCGCATGGTCATAGGCATTACCCAGTGCCTCCCCCGACGCCAATGCGACATCGTAGCGCTCGTCACGGCGCAACGGAAGCGATTCAAGGAGTTCGGCGATGCGATGTCGGTAGTATGGAAGATTCTCGATACCCTGACGGACCTCGACGCTCTTACTCCAGCGAGGCAGCTCCCCCACCGGAATGGCGGGAATAGACTCCCGTGCCGGCCCCGCGACATGAAGGATATCGACAAGACGAGCAATCTCCAAAAAGCGAACAACTTCACCTGATGCATTGACGAGCGAAAGCAGGCCTTCTCGCCTCATGAGCTCACGAGCGCGCGTAAGCAGGAATGCCAAGCCCGTCGAATCGATAAAGCTAACAGCCTGACAGTTGATGACGACACGACGCACGCCGCGGCCAATCAAAGCATCCAACCGCCGACGCAGCGCAGGCACCGTGGCGATGTCGATATCGCCTGGTGGCGTCAAAACCGCTATGTCATTCCACTCATTCATACGACCATGGTTCCCCAAAAGAGCTTGTTCGATGCATGCCTTTCCGCAACCGTGCGGATTCGGCGCGCCCAGCGTCGCTGTTTAGGACCGGCCCCGCAAAAACTCAAGGGACACTAATGCAATGTCATCGTCCAGCGCCGATTCGGTAAATCGGTCGAGCTCGCCCAAGACCTTGCCGCAGATTCCCGATACGCCCTCACCCGAGACAGAGAGCAGAAGATCACGAAGGCGCTGCTCGCCAAAGAACGCTCCGGTGCGGTCGCGGGCCTCAATCGTTCCATCCGTATACATGAAGAGCATGTCGCCAGGAGCGAACGTAAACACGCCCGTCTCGTAAACCATGCTCTCAAATGCACCGATTACGCCCGATTGGCATCCAAGCAGCTCGACCTCTCCCCCACGGGCCTCGCCGCCACCCAGCGGCATCGACTCTGGCCTGATGACCATGGTCGGAGGATGGCCCGCCGAACAATACGTTGCGCGTCCGGTTTTAAGGTCAATCTTGGCGATAAAGGCCGTCACGAACGTCTCGACCCTCGAGAAGCCCATGAGCATGCTGTTAAGGGAGCGTGCCATGCGGGCCGGTCCAGCGCCCTCCCAGGCATATGCCGTCAGGGCCGTCTTGACGAGCGCGGACATCGATGCAGCCTCAATGCCTTTGCCAGACACATCGCCCAGAATCATGACGGCGCAGTCGTCGGGAAGACGGATGAGCGTATAGAAATCGCCGCCGACCAACGCTGAGTTCGTGGCCGACAGGTACACCGAATCGGCGGCGATTCCCGGAACATCCCCCAGGGAATTTCTCATGCCAATCTGGAGGGTCTGAGCGATATGGCGCTCCTCGCGCTTTTGAGATTCGCCTTCGTAGATCAGTTCAAAGTCATGCGCCAAGTGCACCAAGTAGTCATATTCAAGATCATCAATCGGCTCTTGGCTACCATCACGAAGCAGCAGCGCACGCGTCGTCGGCCCCTTCGCAACAGAAGCAGGAACGATTGCGTCGTTACTGTGCTTGCCATCGCCCTCAGGGCGTGGGCGCCCCGCCTCGATGCCGGCGTCGACGTAGAGACCCTGGCAAGGCAGGCCATGCGCTCTAAGCCAGCCTCCCATAGGCATCGATTCGTCAACGCGAGTTATACGGACGTGTTTAAGGTCCTCGGCACTCGTGCCGCCCAAAACAGATGCCTCAAAGCCATCAGGGGCAGCCCCCAAACGTGCCGCTGGCGCCGTCGTGGAAAAGAAAAGCTTCTCGGGATCGTCCGGCAAAGCAACGCGACTGCCGCCTTCAAAATCTATGACGTAGGAATCCAGACTGGCGTCATACTCAATAGGGCAAAAATGGCAGTTGAGCATATTGCAGATCTCGGACGATACCGCCTGGGTAGCCGCGGCGGAATCGTCTAGAAAGGTAAACAACTCATCCCGCAAGACATTGAGCGAGCGGCCAAGCTCGGCCGTGCGACGGGAGCGAAGGCTCGATGCCATGCCGACCAGCTGGATAGACAGGTAATCGCAAATGACCTCGAGCACATTAACGTCATAGGCGAGCGGTGCCTGGGGGCGTTTCCAACCAACTTCCAGCACGCCAAGGATCTGCGTACCGTAAAAAACGGGAAGACAGATTTCACTGCGGTACGGAGGCATATCCTGCATGCGCAACAGGTGCTTAGAACGATTATCCAGGTCCATGAACATACCGGAGGCGGCCTTATCGCCCTCAAGGTCCTGTTGAATCGACAAGCGACAAGCACGCGACTCGCGAAGAACATACGTCGGAATGCCAGCGCCATACGGCAAAAACTCGGGCAGGTAGCTGTCGAGCAGCTCCTTGGAAACACCGCGAAGCTTAAAGCCGCCGCTCTCAGAAAAATAGATAGCGGCACCCGAAGCATCGAGCGTTCCTACAAGCTGGTTCAAAACGGTATCAAGCAGGCTGGGTAACTCATCGGAGCCCACAGTGCTCATAATGACCGAGAGCGTGCCAGAGAGACGCTTGTTCGCCACTCTAAGCTCCGATAACGCACGCTTGAGTTGCCGGTCGTGAGAATACTGTTCCTCGATACTGTGAAGCGCCACCAGGACACGTGGTGCGCGGCGCCCAAAGATGCGTGGAGGCGTTACGGAGCCCGCACGAACCAAGACGGGAATAAAAGAGCCGTCACTCAGTTTGAGCATCAGTTCGTTCTCGGAGCCATCAGTTTCAAATGGCAGACGATGTTCCGTCGCACGTTCAAAAGAGGACGAGTACAGGACGTCTTTAACATCTCCACCGACGACGTCAGCGCGTTCCTCGCACATCAAACCAAGTAAGCGATTATTCACATGCAGAATGGTTCCGTCGAGCTCGCAGATGATGACAGCATCGCTCGTGATCTCGACTAGTTGGGCAACGTCTGCCCACTCGTTGCGTTCAAGCGTTTCCATCGTGGACCCCACCGTCTATCGGTAACAAAAAAGCCTCCGAAGAGGCTTCTCAAATGCGATGGTGTCGGAGGCGGGACTTGAACCCGCATGACCAAAAAGCGGTCACTAGCACCTCAAGCTAGCGCGTCTGCCAATTCCGCCACTCCGACATGCTATGTTGTTGATTCGCGCTTCGTTTTGTTGGACCCGCGCGTTCAACGAGGAAGATAATAACCTATGATTCGAGAACTGTGCAAGCACTTTTTTCAAAAAAGTTTACGAATTTGTAAATGCGCTGGTAGACGGACCTGTTCGGGCCGG
>URBS01000131.1 GCA_900546085.1 uncultured Collinsella sp. | reverse complement strand
AGAGCAGGAAACCTAAGCCGGTGTCCCCGCTCTCCCGGGGCCGGCGGAATTTAGTTGTTCAGCATGCGGTCGAAGCTTCCCGAGTCGCCATCCCGATAGTCGGCGGTCATCAGAATCTCCTGCGGAATGCGCCCGCCCTCGCGCAGCACATTGCGGAACTGCACGCGCGTGACCATGGGCAGATCCTTGATCGTCGCCGCCAAGTTCTGCGGCACGCCCTGGTTGGCAGCCGCGGGCTCGCACTCGCCGCCGGCCTTCACGCGACGCTTATGCTCGGCGAGCATGGCGCGGTACATGCCGGCATGCAGGCGAATCTCAACCACATTGGCATTGCGAGCCTGCTCGACGATGCGCGCGCCCTCGCGGTCGATATCGCCCACGTAGTAGACGTAGTTAAAGCGATAGCCGATCTCAGCCAGATAATCGTCCAGGGCATGCGAGACGCTCGCCTTGCATCCGCCGCCAAAAATCACGCCGCCCACCTTGATGCCAAAGAGCTTGGCGTGCTTGCGGCCACGCAGCAGCCTGACGATCTCGTCGTAGGTGTCCAGGTTCTCGACCATAATGAACGGCTTATCGGCGCCCAGCGTAAAGAAACCCGTAAAGTGCACGGGGCGGTTGGGGGCGACCTTGATCGCCTGCATGCTGATGCCCTTTTCGGTCATGCGCCTTATCAGGCGCTCACCGTGCTTGCCGTCAAAAGCCTTCTCGTCGTTAAAAATCTGGTAGGCACGCTGGCGGCGCGAGGCAACCGGCGTATCGGCACCTCGGTTTTGCTCGATCCAAGCCTGGATGATTGCGATTTCCTCGGCAATCTTGCGGTTGGACATCTCGTTGTGCTGAGTGCGCTGCGGCGCCTTTTTGCCGTCCTTGCCCTCGACCTTAACAATTTGAGTCTGCTGCTCCTTGATCTTAGAGAGCGCCGTAGGCGTAGGGACAACTTTGAGCAGCTGCCTACCCAAAACGCGGGCAAGGGCAAACGCCGATACCTCGCCGTGGACGGCCGACTCGGGCTGCTGGGTAGCACTATCAGCCGCGGCAGGCTCAGCCTGTGCATGAGGCTTACGCTTGGAATCTGCCCGGGTATTACGTTCCTGCTTGGGCGCAGACGAGCGCTTTTGCGGACGATAGGACTTGACCTCCTTCGCCGGCTGGCGCTTGACCTGATCCACCGGAGTCTCGGCCTTCTCATCTCCGTTTTGTGTCGCTGTCTTCTCGGCCGCGGCCTCGGCATTTGAGCCACGACCGCCGCGGTGACGACGACGGCGGGGCTTGCCTGAGGCGCTCTCCCCCGCCTGCTTATCAGCGGTCTGTTGAGCTTTGACCTCAGTGTCAGCCGCAGGCTGCGACTCGGAAGGTTGCTGTTCGCGAGCCGCCGGCTCAACGGTTTTCTCGGTTTGTTCGGCCTTCTTGTCCTGAGCGGTCGAAGCCGGCTCGCCCTTCTCCTGACGCTTTACGGGATACGCGCGTCCCGCAAAACCGCGACCGGGACGACACGAACCCGGAGCCCTCTTGGCGGACTCCTCAACATCGTCTGCAACCTCGGAAGGCTCTTCAACCTCACGCGCGACATCCTGCTGCGCGGCCTTAAAGTGAGCACCGCGACGACGCTTGGGCTCTTGGGCCTCCACGGGCTTTTGCTCCTTCGCGGGCTTCTGCGACTCGGCAGCAACCTCGTTCTCAACAGCCTCGGCATCCGTCTCACCCTTTTGAGCAACGGCGCGACGGAAGCGCTCCTGCTGGGCGCGACGCTGCGCATCGCGCTTGCCACCCCCGCCAAAACCGCCGCGTCCTGCCTTGGCCGTAAAGGCACGCACGACGTTCTCATCGAGCAACTCATCGGTATCAACATGCTCACGCGGAGCAGCTTCTTCCACAGCAGGCACGTCAGCGGAATCCTCGACGACAAAATCTTCGACGGACTCGGCAGGCTGCTCCTGGGCATCGCGGATCTCGACATTGATGGTATAGAACGCCGGGCGCCCGTTAATGCCGCTGCCCTCGATCTTGGTCACGATATTTGCCGCGATAAGCTCATCGCGCATCGCCTTGGTGTCGCATTCCTTATCGACGGAGCGGAAAATCTGCGCCAGCGCGCTCGACTTAATCTTGAGCGCCTTGCGGCAGAGCAGGTCGTAGGCAACCAGCTTGGCGCGCTCGGCAGAAAGCGACGTCTGGCTGCTCAGACGCTCAGCCAGAGCATCGACATTGTTTTGATTATCGGAATATACCGTCTTGGCCACGGGGCCCCTTTCATATGCACACATATACGTCCTTATGGTACAACGCACGAGCCTATCCACGCAAAACATCTGCGAGAACGCCCTTGCACCACCTGTTCTCACAAGAAAAAAGACCGGGTCCGCTTAATTGCGGACCCGGTCTTTCCGAGTCAAATAGATGGGAGATTCAACCCGTCCGACCGACTAGGCCTTGGCGGCCTCGGCGTCGGCAGGAGCTTCAGCGGCAGTGGCGCGACCGTACTCGGCCTTGCCCATCTCGGACCACTCGGGCTCCTCATCAGGCATGGAGCCGGCCTCCTTGCCGAAGAACTCCTTGAGGCAGTTGACGGCGACGATGAGGCCCAGGACCATCAGCAGGACGGCGAAAACGAGCTGCAGGCCCTTGGTGGCGGCGACGGAAACGGCGGCCGTGGTGGCGGTAGCCGGGATGGTGCCGAAGAAACCGTAGGCCTGGACGGCGGTCATGCAGCCCATGGCGCTCTGGACCAGCGAGGTGAAGGTGCAGCAGAGCAGGAAGGCGACGGGCACGTAGAGCATCCAGCCCTTGCGGCCGGTGCACTTGCAGAACACGGCGAGGGTGATCATGGTCATACCGCCGAGCAGCTGGTTGGAAGCACCAAAGAGCGGCCAGATGTTGGCATAGCCACCAAAGGCAAGGGCGAGACCGGGAAGCAGGGTGACGACCGTGGCGAACCAGGGGTTGCCGAGAACCTTCATGTAGCCGGCCTTGGACTCGATGGCCAGGGCGTCGTTGGTCTGGGCAAAGAACTCGGAGAACGAGGTGCGGGCGATGCGGGCGACGGCGTCGAGCGAGGTCAGGGCCAGAGCGGAAACGTTCATGGTCATGAAGACGGTAGCGAGCGTACCGTCAACACCGAAGGCCTGCATACCGCGGGAGATGCCAGCGGCGAAGATCTGGAACGGGGTGGAAGCGACACCGGCGTTGAGGGCGCCAGTACCGGCGGTGTTCATATCGGAGAACATGATGCCGGCGACGATGATGGCAAGGATGCCGACGAAGGACTCGACGATCATGGCGCCATAACCGACCTTGACGGCGTCCTGCTCCTTCTCGACCTGCTTAGAAGAGGTGCCGGAAGAAACGAGGCTGTGGAAACCGGAGAGAGCACCACAAGCGACGGAGACAAACAGGACCGGGAACATCATGCCGGAGGCAGTGGAGAAGCCGGTGAAGACCGGAGCGGTGATAGTGGCCTGGCCGTTAACGCCCAGGACGACGATGCCGAGGACAGCGCAGGCGATCATGACGATCATCATGATGGAAGTGAGGTAGTCACGCGGGGTCTTGAGCATCTGGATGGGCATGGCGCCAGCAAAGACCAGGTAGACCATGACAACGGCGAACCACTGGAACTTGTCCAGGTAGACCGGGAACTGCATGCCGACGGCAAACATGAGAACCATGAGCACCACGCCAGTGACAAACTCGGCAGCGCCGGTGAGGTTGAACTTCTTCTGGGCCCAACCAAAGGCGATAGCGACGAAGGTGAACAGGATGGAGATGGTACCAGCGCAGCCGGCGGCATAGGACTTGGTGAAGTCGATAGCACCGGTAGCAGCGCCAGAAGCGTCAACGACCGAGGTGAACATGAACGTCTTGCAGACCATGTCGGTGAAAGCGGCGATGACGATGATGCAGAACAGCCAGCAGAACAGCAGGAACAGGCGACGGCCGGTCTTGCCGATGTATTTCTCGATGAGCTGGGCCAGGGACTTGCCGTTGTTCTTCATCGAAGCGTACAGAGCACCAAAGTCGTGGACGGCGCCAAAGAAGATGCCGCCGACGAGGACCCAGAGCACGACGGGCAGCCAGCCAAAGGCCATGGCGACGATCGTACCCGTGACAGGGCCAGCACCGCAGATCGAGCTGAACTGGTGCGAGAACGCGGTAAAGGCGGAGACGGGCGAGAAGCTCTTGCCGTCCTTCATGCGCTTGGCCGGCGTGAGGGCCTCTTTGTCAACGCCCCACTTGTTGGCCAGCCAGCGGCCGTAGCCCAGATAGCCACAGGCGAGCACCGCCGCGGCCACAACCATGAGCAAAACTCCGTTCATTACATTTCCTCCTCTAAAAAGAACTTCCTAGACATAAAAAATGAGGGCCGTCGGTTGCGCTCGACGGCCCTCATCTTCATCAGCCGCCCGTTATCGTACGGGCTAGCTGTATGTGCTAACCCGCATCAGATAATTACTACGCTGATAATGTTTAGCTGATGCGTGAACATGTCTAAGAAATCCTCTTCAATCATGATGTGAACGATCCGTGCGTGTTCACATCCCCCAGTGGTTGAAAAGGAGTATGAAACTTTAGTTACCTAAAGTCAACGCAAATTTGTAATGGATTTTCAAATTCTTTTGAATTTCTCGTTATAAAACGCCACTGACCTCGGACTTTACCGAACGACAGTTTTTGCTTGAGAGATGCCCCTCGGGAGCGGGGCGGGCGCCTGCCGCCATATATGAACTTTCCTGCTCGG
>URBS01000130.1 GCA_900546085.1 uncultured Collinsella sp. | reverse complement strand
TAATATCCAAAGGGACCCCCTCGTTAGACACCCGCCGGTAGATGTTCTGCGGACGATGCGGGCGATGTCCCATTATCAACCGTTGGCGGTGCGACCGCGCCTACCCTTACCAAAAAACTCGCCCGTTCACAGAATTGCGAGCAGTTAAACCGAAATCCTTGGGTATAACTGCAACAAGATAAAGTGTCCGGCGGTCAACGCACCCGCGCCCGCCCGACGCACGAGCCCCGCGCCCGTGCGATAGACCAAGGAGGAAACCATGAACGAGGGTTACACCAAGGTATTTGTTTCACTCGACGGTACTGAGCAGCAGGATTTTGTGCTCGCACGCGCCATCAAGGTCGCCGCGAACAACGGCGCCAAGCTGATTATCGGCCACGTTATCGATTCCACGGCGCTCGAGAGCGCCGGCTCCTATCCGGTCGATTTGGTCAACGGTCTGGAGGAGGCCTTTAAGAACTCCATCGAAAAGCAGCTCGAAGAGGCCAAGGCCAATCCCGATATTCCCGAGGTCGAGGTCATGATACGCGCCGGTCGTATTCGCGAGACGCTCAAAGACGAGATGCTCGACGTGGTCAAGCCCGACCTGGTGCTCTGCGGCGCTCGCGGCCTGTCCTCGATCAAGTATGCGCTTCTGGGTTCGATTTCGACGTTCCTGCTGCGCAACACCGACTGCGACATTTTGGTCGTGAAGTAGGTTCCTTCCCGTCGGCGCAAGGCCTGCGGGGTTATCACGCCGACGTCCTCGCCGCTTCGCGGCTGCGGGATGTGCCCTTAGGAAACCCCTCCCGGCCCCGCGGCCTTCGCAGCCTTACTTCAGCGAGTTGGCTGAAGAAAAGATGGCGTGCCGCCCCGGTTGGGGCGGCACGTTTTGTTTGGGCTGCACGTTTTTGTTTGGGTGGGCGTCTGCCGCGTGCGTTACTCGAAATATTGAAACTTATTCGTTGAAAACGCGAATGTTACGACGAAGCCTTCGCCGGGCTCGGATGCCGCGGTGACGTCGATGCCCATCTTGGAGCACAGACGCGCCACCAGGTAGAGGCCGATGCCCGTTGCGCGCTTGGTGGCGCGGCCGTTGTCGCCGGTAAAGCCCTTCTCGAACACGCGCGGCAGGTCGGCCGCGCTCACGCCGCAGCCGTTGTCCGCGACGGTGAGCTCGATGCGCTCGCTTGCCAGGCCCTCGTCCAGCAACGCACCCGAAAACACGATCTTCGCGCCGTCCTCGCACGCATATTTAATGCTGTTCTGAATGAGCTGACCCAGAATAAACTCGAGCCACTTCTCGTCGGTAAAGACCTCAAAGTCGAGGTTCTCGCACACCGGCGCCACATGTGCCGCGATAAGTTCGCGCGCGTTGGCTTTAATCGCGCCCGTCACCAAGGTCTTGAGATCCCAACGGCGAATCAGGTAGTCGCGCTCCACGACTTCCGAGCGCGCATAGTACAGTGCCTGGTCGATATAGCGCTCAACGCGAGCCAGCTCGCGACCCAGGTCATCCACACGCGACAGGTCGTCTTCGCTGCCGTCCAGGTTTTCCAAAATCAGGTGGGCCGCCGCCAGGGGCAGCTTGGCCTCGTGAACCCAGCTCTCGATATAGTCGCGATAGTCGTCGGTTTGACGTCGCCCTTCCGCTACCTCATCGCAAGCCGCCTTGCCCACGCGGCGCAAGACCTCGTACTCGAGCTCGCCTTCGGCATACGTCGGGCATTGCACCATCTCTTGCACCCATGCGGGGCTCTCCAGCTCCTCAGCGGCGCGCTCCAGCTGATGCAGGAAGCGGCGACGGCGCGCATACTCGATCACGATGCCCAGGATGCCAAAGATAAAGGACACGCCGACCGCCACGACCACGATAGATGCCGGGGCTCCGGCGACCGCCAGCACAAAGCAGCTCAGCAGCACGCCGCACGTCCACACGGCGACGGAAAGCAGCGCATCTTTGAAGAATTTGGCAAACGACATAGCCGACCCCTAGACCGAATAGCCCTGGCCGCGGTGCGTGGTCAAATACCCCTTGATGCCGATTTTTTCGAGCGTAGTGCGCAGGCGGTTGATGTTGATGGTGAGCGTGTTGTCGTCCACGAAGGCATCGGAGCCCCACAGGTCCTGCATGATGGCCGAGCGCGAGACAATCTTGCCCGCGCGGCTCAGGAGCAGCGAGAGGATACGCAGCTCGTTTTTGGTGAGCTCGGTGCTGTCGCCGGTTTGCGTGTTGATGACCGCGGAGCGGGCGAGGTCGAGTTCCAGCCCCTTGTGGACGACCGTGCTGCGCTCGCCGGCAGCGGCGGTGCGTCGCAGCAGTGCGTTAATGCGCGCCACAAGCACGCGGGCGCTGTAGGGCTTGGGGACAAAGTCGTCCGCGCCGAGCGTCATGGCCATGACCTCGTCGATCTCGGTCGTGCGCGACGTGAGGACGATGATGGGGACCTCGGATTCGTGACGGACTTCGTGGCAGATGTGCTGACCGTCTTTGACGGGAAGCGTCAGGTCGAGCAGTACCAAGTCGGGTGCAGCGGCCAGGATGTCACGCGAGACGTGCTCGAACGACTCGCAGGCCTCCACCTCAAAACCGGCACGGGCCAGAATGTCGGCAAGCTCGCGACGAATGGGCTCGTCGTCCTCAACGATATAGATCAGCGCCATGTGTCCTCCCATTTCGCGCAACTTGCACCTTCCACATCATTATGCCCACGGCGTCGCAGCGATACGACCCCGTGGGCAACTAATATGACAAAAGTGTTCGGTAGCCTTGAGAGAAAATAGGGACCTTCGGGCCTAAACCGATCGGCCCCATTACTTCGACCTCGAGCCTCTACTCGAGCGTACGCATGTACGCAGAGATGGCATCCAGGCCCTTCTGCAGGTCGTCGGTGTTATCGGAGTATGCATAGCCGATGCGCATGCTCTTGGGCTCCTCAAAGCAATCGCCCGGGGTGACGAGCGCGCCGGACTTCTTAATCATGTCGATGCAGAACGTCCTGGAGTCGATGTCGTAGTCGTAATACACGAGCGCGGTGGTACCCGCCTCGGGCTTGACGAATGACAGGTGCGGCTCGCTCTCGACCCACTTCTCCAGAACAGCAAGGTTCTGACGGACGATGCGACGGCTGCGCTCAAGGATCACGGAAGCGTTGCCCAGAATCAGCTCCGCCACCGACTCGCTGAATATGCCGGCGGAAATCAGGTTGTAGTCGCGATGCGAAAGCAGCGCGCGACGGAGCTCCGGGCTCTTGGTGACCACCCAGCCCAGACGCAGGCCGGCGAACGACCAGACCTTGGACATGGATGCGGTGGCGATGGCCTTGTCGTACAGGTCGACCACAGACTCGGAGTACTCATCCGTCTGGGTAAGCAGACGGTAGACCTCGTCGCAGAGCAGCCACGCGTCGTGTTTGCGTGCGACCTCGACAATCGCCTTGAGCGTATCGGTGTCGAGCAGGGCGCCCGTGGGGTTGTCCGGGTTATTGATGCAGATGAGCTTGGTATCGTCAGTCACCAGAGCATCGAGCGCGTCGACGTCGACGTGGTAGCCGTTCTTGCGATCGAGTTGAAGAATATCGACCTTCGCACCGCACATCTCGGGAATCGAGTAAAGCTGCTGGTAGGTGGGCTTGACGGAGACTACATGATCGCCCGGTTCGACGAGCGTGGAAATAACCAGGGAGTTGGCACCGGTCGCGCCGTGCGTGGGCACGATATGCCCGGGCTCAACCGTCTTATAGAGACGCGCGACCCCCTCGAGGAAGCCGTGCTGCCCCTCGATGTCTCCGTAGGTGAATCGGCGCGAGCACAGGCTATCGAGCCACGCCTTCTTGTCGGTGTTCGTAAGCTCGAACAGCTGGTCGAGCGTGAGGGAGTAAACGCACGTCTCCGCAACGTTGTGGGTGCACTTGGTCTCCCACTCGTTCATCCACTGCTCGACGGCGAAATCCTTGATCTGCATTGTCGTTTCCTTTCCTTGACTTTCTTACAGTTCCACCACGGTGCCCAGCCCCGCCTCGACGGCGCGGTCGTAGGCGATTTTCGATGCCGAAAGGTCCTGAACGGCGATGCCCGACGTATCGAACACCGTCACCTGCTCGTCATCCGAACGCCCCGTAGCCGTGCCGGCGATGACTTCGCCGAGCTCCGCTTTGATGTCCTCGGGCGTGATGGCACCCTCGGCAACCGGAATCTCCAGCTCGCCGGACGCGACCGATTGCTCGCGGTCGTCGACGTAAACAGCGGCACGGGCGACAAGCGCCGAGGCGAGCTCCTGCTTGCCGGGCATGTCGGCGCCAACGCAGGAGATATGCGTACCGGGGCGCACCCATGCATCGGGGATGATGGGCTTGGTAGCCGGCGTGATCGTCACGATGATGTCGGCCTCTGCCGCGGCACCTTGGCCGTCGGCCGTCGCCTCGATGGAATAGGTGGATGCCTCGCGAGCATGCTCGCAGGCGCCCAAGATATGGGCGACCTCGTCTCGCATGCGCTCGACGCGGGCCTCGGGCGCGGCATCGGAAACCGGCTCCCACACCTTGACCTCGCTCACTTTGGGACAGGCGGCGAGCACGCCCGCCACCATATAGGTGCTCATATGGCCGGCACCCGCAACAAGCAGTTTGGACGCATCCGCCCGAGCCAGCCACTTGGCGCCGAGCGCAGCGGCGGCACCGGTGCGAAGTCCAGTGACGGCGGAGGCATTGAGCAGCGCCAACGGCTCGCCCGTCGCGTTGTCGCACAGCAGCGTGGTGCCAAAGATCTAGATCGGAAGAGCACACGTCTGAACTCCAGTCACTAGCTTATCTCGTAT
>URBS01000129.1 GCA_900546085.1 uncultured Collinsella sp. | reverse complement strand
CGACAGGCGCAATTTTTTCCAACCTACTCATTGGGGACAGACTTAAATGAGTGAAATCGCTCATTTAAGTCTGTCCCCAATGAGTGCCGGCAGGAAAGGAACGTCCCCAAGTGCCGACATATTGGGACAGTCCTTGCCAGCCCGGCCGGCGAGCCGGCGAATCGGCAAAGACTGTCCCCAGCGACCAGTCGTTTAAGAACGTCCCCAATGACTAGGTGGCTAGGCGTGGGATTTGTTGTGCGCGAGGGCTAGGCCTACGGCGGCGATGGCGGCGGCGAAGAGCACGGTGACGCCCAGGTCGCAGGCGATGTCGCCCAGCACGGTGGACGTCAGGTCCGCGGCGAGCGCCTTGCCGATCGCGTCGTTCACCCAAAACGTCGGCACAAAATGCGCCACGGTCTGCACGGCCGAGCCCATGAGCGACAGCGGCATCCAGGCGCCACCCAAAAACGTCATGAGCATGCCGAGTAAGTTGCCCACACCGTTGAGCAGCTCCTCGCGCGCGCCCAGGCTCGACAGCGTAAAGCCAACGGCCAGCGGCGTGCACGCCAGGGCAAACGTTGCCGCCAGCGCCAGGCACACGCGGCCCACGCCGACCTCGGCAACCGCGCCGGCAAAGCCCACGACGCCCATCATGCTCGACACAAGCCAGATGCAAACGGTGAGCACGGCGGCGGCCGCGAACACGGCAAGCGAACGCTGGCGCTCGGAGAGCGGGGCGGCCTCCATGCGGCGCACGCGCTCGGGCTCGTTCATGCCCGAGAACACCAGCCCCACCGACACGATGACCGACGAGATGATCGCGTACGCGCCAAAGTTGAAGTACGACTTGAGCGTGGCGGCGGCAGTCGAGTAAACCTTAACCTGCTCGATCTGGACCTCCGCGCGCTTTGCGGCCGCGTGCTCGGCGGCCTTGGCGACGTCACCGTTAGAGGCAGCGGGTTCAAGCGCCGCCGCAGCGCCCGCGAGCGAGATCCACCGCGAGGCCTCGGCAGACGAGAGCGCCGCCGCCATGGTGCCGGAGCCGTAGGTCACATCGAGCTTGGGCAGGGCCTCCCCCGCACGGGCGGCCGCGACAAGGTCGTCCTCGAACCCCTCCGGGATAAAGAACACGCAATCGGCGCTGCCCTTGGCGCTGTTGCTCTTGGAGAGCGCATCGGCAAGGTCGTACGTGTCGTCGTCAACGCCCGTGACCAGGTCAAAGCGCGAACCCAGGTGCTTGGTAAGCGCCCGCGAAAGACCGCTGTCGTCGCGGTCGACCACGATCACGTTGGCGTCGTAGGGCTTGTACTCGGTAAGCTGCGACGAGTTCCAGCTCACCGAGGCCGCGATGAATACGCCCATGAGCGAGATGAACACCGTATAGATGAGCAGGTAGAACGGGTGCGCCAGCGCCATGCGAAGCGCGGTCTTAAAGGTGCTCATAGCGGCTCCTTCCAAAGATCAGCGTAGCGGCGGCGACAAACACCAGGGCCATCAGGACGAGCGCGCCGGCGCGAACAGCGAAGGGTCCCAGATCCTCAAAGAAATACAGGCGATTGAACATGTCGCAGATGAGCTTGACGGGGTTGAGCCAGCACTCGACCGGACAAGCGCGGGCGACGTCGTCGGCAAGCGCCATCGCCGGCTCGCCGTAGAGGCCGGCGAACAAAGCGCACGTGGTGGCAAAGCCCGTGAGGATGCCCGACTTGGATGCCTTGCCGCCCTTAACGGGAAGCGTGCCCACAAAAAGCCCCAGGCCCGTGGCGGCAAGCGCGGATGCAGCCCCGCCCAGCAGGCACAACCCCTCGCGCCCGCCAAAGTCGACGCCCACGACCAGGTGCACGTAGCCGATCGCAACCGCCATCGATGCAAAGGAAACCAGCCACGAGCCGACAAAAATGCCGGCCAGCGACGCCGTCTTGGAAAGACCGCCCACGCAGCGGCGCGCGCCGAGGCCGGACAGATTGGGCTGCAAATCGACGACGCTCAAGGCGGCAAACTCGGCAGACATCATCGCGACCAGGCCAAAAAGCGCGTAATAGTAGATGACCGTGCCATCGGGCGTGGCACGAGTCAGGCTCACGCGGCGGGTTCCGCCCTCGAGCGACAGGGCGCGCGCAACCGCCGCCGGATCGGCGAGCGCCGCCGGGTTGTCCTGGGCAATCTGGGACATGAGCTCGGCATTTTGCGTATACGAGCTTGCCACCGTCTCCAGAATGCTGCGGTCGGTGAGCACCGACGAGGCGCGCGAGCTGTCATAGCTCGAAAGCAGCGTGAGCTTGGGCGTGCCCGCGTCGTCGACCGTATAGATGCCCGCGACCTCGCCGGCCTTAAGCGCTTTGCGCGCGACAGCCAAGTCTTCGTACTCGCTCACATCGAGCAGCTGATCGTCGCCTGCCTTGGCAAGCGAAGCTGCCACGTCCTTAAAGGTCGAGGCATCCCAGGCCTCGTCCGTCACGACGGCAACCGGCACCGGGTCGACCTTTCCGTCAGAGCTCAGGTTCGCGAACATAAACATGAACATCGTGGAAAGCGCGATAGGAAAGAGAGCGCCCCAGACCCACGTGCTCGGCCGGCGCAGCAGCGTCTTGACCGTGGTGATGATGGTGTTGAACATGGCCGCCCCCTAGTCGCGCAGCTCGCGGCCGGTGATCTCGAGGAATACGTCATTGAGGGTGGGAGGTTCGGAATAGATACGACCGAGCGCCACGCCGTGCGAGCGAAGCACATCGAGGATATCCGTGAGGTTATGTGGGCTCGCCTCGCACGAAAACGTGAGCTGCCCCGCGGTTGCCGCAAGGTCCAGGACGTGCGGCAGGCTCGCAACGGCACCGAGCGCCGCACTCGAAACCTCACCGACCTCAATTACGATCTTCTCGCCCATCTGAATCATGCGCTTGAGCTCGTCGTTGGTGCCCTGCGCTAGCACGCGGCCGCCGTCCATGATCATGATGCGGCTGCAAATCTGCTCGACTTCCTCCATGTAATGGCTGGTATACACCACCGTGGCGCCCTCGTCGCGCAGGCGGCAGATGCCCTCCAGGATGGCGTTGCGGCTCTGTGGGTCGACCGCCACCGTGGGCTCGTCAAAAAAGATGAGCTCGGGCTTGTGCGCGATGCCGCAGGCAATGTTGAGACGGCGCGCCAGGCCACCCGAGAGCTTGCCGGGGCGGAACTTGGTAAAGTCGCCCAGGCCGACAAAGTCGATCGCCTCGTCCACCAGCGCGCGGCGGCGCTTGCGGTCGTTGACGTAAAGACTGCAGAAATAGTCGATGTTCTCGCGCACCGTGAGCTCGTCAAACACTGCCACCTGCTGCGGCACCACGCCCAAGCGGCGCTTGAGGTCGTAGCGGGCGGGCGTCATGGGCTCGCCGAACAGCTCGATGGTGCCTTTGTCGTAGGCAAGCAGCTGCAGAATACAGTTGATGGACGTGGTTTTGCCCGAGCCGTTGGGGCCCAGCAGGCCAAAGATCTCGCCGGGGGCGATGTTCAGGTTAAAGTGGTCGAGCGCGATAAGGTCGTCGTAGCGCTTGACGAGGTTTTCGACGTGGACAATGTCTGTCATGAGGCGGCCCTTCTGTTGATTACGGCCCGGTACGATTGCATCATCGCAGGACCCGCCGGCGCGCGCCAGTGAGCTTTGTCACGAGTGCGAGGGGGCGGAGGCAAAACCCCCGCTCGCGCGAGCGATCGACGCCGCTTTGCCGCGCGGGAGGAATGTCACGGTTGCGCAGGCGGCCCCTCCACCACGCGCAGCTTCGCGTACAATACCCATATGAACAGGCTTTTCGACAAATCGATCGTGCTAGCGTGCTGCATCGCAGCCGCCATGGGCCTTGCTGTCGACGCTCGCCTGGTCGCGGCGTTTTGCCTTGGCGTTATTACCACCTCGCTGGCCGAGCTCGCGCAGGGAGAGCGCGCCCGTCGCGCCAGCGAGGCCGCGAGTTACGCTTACATCATCGCGGCTGTCTTCGTGCCGCCGTTTGTGCCGTTTGCGCCTCTCGCCCTCTATGACATCGCGCGGCGGGTGCGCCGTGAGCACGCCTGGGTCGCGCTGGGCATTGGCATCGCCTTTGTCTTTGCGCTCGTCGCGGACCTTCGCACCGACGCGCTCACCGCCCGAACGCTCCTGCTGACCGCCATCCTTTCGGTTGCCGCCACCTTGCTATCGCTACGTACCGCCCAGCTGGAGCGCGAGCAGCAGCGTATGCGCCGCATCCGCGACGAACTGCAGGAACGAGCCCTCGCGCTCGAAGCGCGCAACCGCGACCTTGCCGATCGACAGGACTACGAGGTCGAACTCGCGACGCTCGACGAGCGTGCCCGCATCGCGCGCGAGATTCACGATAACGTCGGGCACCAGCTCACGCGCGCCTCACTGCAGGCCGAAGCCCTGCGCGTGGTCCACGCCGACGAGCCCGGCGTCGCCGCCGATTTCGCCGACGTCAAGCACACGGTTGACGAGGCGCTCCAGCTTGTGCGCACCAGCGTCCACGCGCTCAACGACAACGCCGTCGACCTTTCCGTGCAGCTCGAACGCATTGTTGAAGGCGCGCGCTCGGACGGCGGTCCGCAGATTGAGCTTGAAGTTATGGCTGAACATGCGCCCGCAAACGTCGCCAACTGCTTTGCGGCGGTCCTGCGCGAGGCGCTCTCCAACACCATGCGCCATGCTTGCGCCCAGACCGTCGCCGTACGGTGCATGGAGCATCCGTCGTTTTACCAGCTCATCGTCACCGATGATGGCACGGGCGGGGTCCAAGCAAGCGGCCGCGGCGCCGCGGAGGGCATGGGGCTCGGCTCCATGCGCGAGCGCGTCGAGGCGCTTGGCGGCACTTTCGCCGCCGGCC
>URBS01000128.1 GCA_900546085.1 uncultured Collinsella sp. | reverse complement strand
CGTCCTTGCCGTTGACGTCGCACTTGATCTTCACGGTGCAGGCGTTGATCTCCTCGGACTCGTCGACATCGGTCATGACGCCGGTCTTCTTGAGATACTTGGCGCCGATGGTGCCCATATCCATGAGGCAGACGGGCTTGGCGTCGCGACCGAGTTCGTGGCGCATCTCCATGTACCGGTCGAAGGCCTGCTGCACCACGGCGTCGTCGATCGTCACGTCGTCCAGGACGGTACCGAAGGTGGTGTGGCGGCAGTGGTCGGACCAATAGGTGTCGATCACGCGGATCTCGGTGATGGTGGGGTCGCGGTCCTCATCGCGGAAGTACTGCTGGCAGAAGGCGATGTCCGCCTCGTCCATGGCAAGGCCGCGATCGGCGATAAAGGCGGCAAGACCGGCCTTGTCGAGCTCGCGGAAGCCGTCAAGCACCTCGACGGGCGCAGGCTCGGGGGTCTCCATGTGCAGCGTCTTGGGTAGGTCGAGTGAGGCAATGCGGGCCTCGACGGGGTTCACCACGTAGTGCTTGATGGCATCGATGGCGGCCTCGTCCAGGGCGCCCGAGATCATATAGACCTTGGCGGAGCGCACGGCGGGGCGCTCGCCCTGGCTGATGAGCTGCACGCACTCGCTGGCGGAGTCGGCGCGCTGGTCAAACTGGCCAGGCAGGAATTCGACGGCAAAGACGGCGCCATCGCTTGCGGGGAGCTCGTCGTAGGTCACATCGACCTGGGGCTCGCTAAAGACGGTCGGCACGCAGGACCGGAAAAGCTCCTTGTCGATGCCCTCGACGTCGTAGCGGTTGATAATCCTCAGGGCCTCGATGCCCTTGATGCCGAGAATTTCGGTCAGCTCGCCCTTGAGCTGCTGAGCCTCGACGTCGAACCCGGGTTTCTTCTCCACGTAGATACGAGAGACCATTGGTTCCTGCCTTCCTGATCGGTTGGGCGTACGGTACGGTATGCGGCAGCGGTCGGTTTGCGGGGTCTGCCCTGCGGTCGCCTTGAGCCACATGTTTGTAAACCTCACTATGATACGACAGCTCGCGGCGCGTTGAGGACGGCGAGGGTGCTACAGTGAAGCGCAAACAAGAGAAAGGCATCACATGGCATTCGTTTCGCTCGCCATCATCGCACTCGTGGCCTTTGCGAGTCCTTTTATCGCCTCGGCGATTCCCGGAAAACCCGTTCCCGAGACGGTCTTTTTGCTCGTGCTCGGCGCGGTACTGGGACCCCATATGCTCGGCGTCATCCATGTGGATGCTGAGGTCTCGCTCGTGTCCGAGCTCGGCCTGGCCTTTTTGTTCCTGCTTGCCGGCTTTGAGATCGATCCCAAGAACATCACGGGCATCGAGGGGCGTTACGGCATGGCGACGTGGGTCGTTACGTTTGGCATCGCCTGGCTTGCCGTGCGCTTTACCCCGTGGTTTTCGGTCAGTCATTTTGATGGCATCGCCGTGACGCTGGCGTTGACCTCGACGGCGCTTGGGGCGCTCATGCCCATCTTGCGCGAGCGGTCGCTTGCTGGGACGCGCGTCGGCGATTCGATTCTTGCCTATGGTACGTGGGGCGAGCTCGGGCCCGTGCTCGCCATGTCGGTGCTGCTGTCTGCCCGTACGGGTGTCGAGACGCTGTTGATCTTGGGGCTGTTCGCCGTGGTGTGCGTGCTGCTTGCCGTGGTCCCCAGTCGCTCCAAGCGTATTGGCAGCCGCTTCTTTGCCTTTATTCAGGAGCGCGCCGATACGACTTCTCAGACGTTCGTGCGCCTCACAGTGCTCATCTTGGTCACGCTCGTGGCGTTTTCCGCCATTTTTAGCCTCGATATCGTGTTGGGCGCTTTTGCCGCGGGCTTTGTCCTGCGCTATATCATCCCCGAGGGCAACCATACGCTCGAGCTTAAACTCGATGGCCTTGCCTATGGCTTTTTGATCCCGGTGTTCTTTACCGTGTCGGGTGCCAAGATCGACCTGACTGCTGTAGCATCGCGCCCCGGCTTGCTCGTGGGCTTTATCGTGGCGTTGCTGGTTATCCGCGCCGTGCCCATTCTTATTTCTATGAGCATTTGTCCCGCGACGCGCGATGTGTCGGCGTATGGCCGCATTACCGTGGCCCTGTACTGCACCACGGCGCTGCCGATTATCGTCGCCGTGACGAGCGTCGCTGTCAACGCCGGCGCATTATCACAGGGCGTCGCTTCGGTTATGGTGGCGGCCGGCGCCATCACGGTGTTCCTGATGCCACTGCTCGCGCAGCTCTTCTACCGCGTGGTCGATGCCGCGCCGGTTGCCGCCGTGGCAGAGGTTGCCGAGCATCCATCCGATGCGCTCGACATCCTGCGCGCCCACCACGACCTAGCGAGCCTGCTCGCACGCGAGCACGAGCTGCTGACATCGCATGGCCATGGTCGCGTATTCGAGGGCCTGCCTACGCTCGATACGATTGCCGAGCGTCTTTCCGCCGAGGCAGCGAGCGGCCACATCGATGCCCGCATCGTGGACGCGGCGCACCTGCTTGCCGATAAGACCTATGGAGACGAGGTCGACCCGTCCGAGCTGACTCCGCGTGAGCGCCGCCGCCTGGAGCGCGCCAAGCTCGCTGTGCGCGAATACCGCCGCCGCATGCTGGAACTCTATGCGCGCGAAGAAGCCGAAGACGACGACGGTAAGTAGTCGATACTTTCTCGGGGAAGCCGCGTCCCGCTTTGAAGGCTCGGAACGGGATGTGGTTTCCGAAACGGGGGCCGTTGGGAAGCTGCGTCCCGGAATGGGCGCTCAGAGTGGGATGCAGTTTCCGCAAGGAGGTCCTGGGGGAAACCGTGCCCCGTTCTGATCCGAAATACTGGGGCATAGTTTCCCTTTCATAACAGGAGAAGGCGCGCTGTCTGCAGTTGATTCAGACGGCGCGCCTTTTTGGTTGAGCTATGTTGAAGCTTGAAGCCAAAGCTTGTGGCTCCTTAGGAGCGGGCGGCTCCGTCGACGGGGAGCACGGCGCCCGTGACATAGGAGGACATGTCGCTCGCCAGGAAGACGAAGGCGTTGGCGATATCCTCGGGCTCGCCCATGCGGCCCAGCGGGATGGTGGCGATGATGGGCTTAATAACCTCTTCGGGCAGGTTGGCGACCATATCGGTCTTGGTTACGCCAGGTGCGACGGCGTTGACGCGAATACCCATGGGGGCGAGCTCGCGCGAGAGCGATTGGACCATGCCGTTGACGGCAAACTTGGACGTGGGATAGCCGACGCCGGAGGGCTGGCCGTACTTGGCGACCATCGAGCTCGTGGTGGTGATGGTGCCGCCATGGCCGGCCTCGGTCATAATCTTGGCGGCCGCCCGGTGGCCGTTAAAGACGGCGACGACGTTGAGGTCCATGACTTTGGCGAACTCCTCGGCCGTGTAATCCAAAAGGGGCGAGCGCTGGGAGATGCCGGCATTGTTGACGACCGTGTCCAAGCCGCCCATATCGGCGGCAGCCTGGGTAAAGGCCTCGGTTACGGCCTCGAGCGAGGTGAGGTCGCAGGAGCGGCCCCATACCTTGGCCTCGGGATAGGCGGCGACCAGCTTCTCGACGGCTGCATTGGCAGTCTCCTGGCGCGAGCCAAAGACGGTAACGGCGGCGCCTTCCTCGATAAAACGGCAGGCGATGGCATAGCCGATCCCGCGCGTGCCTCCGGTGATGATTGCTTTCTTGCCCTCGAGCAACATAGTGCTTCCTCTCTTCGTGGACAGACATAAGCACAGCATAGCGGTAGCCAAAATCGGCTTCGGTTGCACATCGGCGAACGGTGCCCCCGGCTGTCAGGAGCGGTCGAGTTGTTCAAATGCTGATTGCGCCAAACGCCCAGCGTGCGCAGGCAAAGGGGCTCCCGTCCAGCGCCGGACGGGAGCCCCTCACACATATGCCGTAAAGCAAAGATCGAATTAGTTCGCCATGACGCCTTCGGTCCAAGCCTCAACATCCTCGATGCGCAGGACGTTGGCGACCTCGGCCACGCAGTCGACGCCGGCAAGCTCGGCGGCGGCAGCCTGGACGTCCTTCTCGAGCGCGCGGTGCGTCAGGAAGATGACCGAGCAGGCATCGCTGACGCCCGACTTGCCGTCCTCGACCTGGTTGATGAGCGAGATTGAGATGTTGTGCTTTGCAAAGATGTCGACCGTCTCGGACAGGGCGCCCACGCGGTCGGCGACCTTCAGGCGCACATAGTACTTGGTCTGGAGCTCGTCCATGGGCTTAAAGGCGAGGTTGTGGCCATAGGGCTCAACCTCGGGCAGCGGAGCCACGCCGCGGCTGATCTGCTCGGAGAGCGACAGGATATCGCCCACGACGGCGCTCGCGGTGGGGAAGGAGCCTGCGCCGGCACCGTAGAACATGGTCTCGCCCACGGCGTCGCCTACCACGTAGACAGCGTTCATGGCGCCGTTGACCTTGGCAAGCATGTGGTCGGCGGGGATCAGCGTGGGATGCACGCGGACGTCGACGCCGGCGTCGGTGTTGCGGGCGATGCCGAGCAGCTTAATGGTGTAGCCGAGCTCGCGGGCCTGGGCGATGTCCTCGGCGCCGATGGTACGGATACCCTGCTGGTATACGTCATCGGTGGTCACGCGGGTGCCAAAGCCAATGGAGGCGAGGATCGCCGTCTTGCTGGCGGCATCGAAGCCGTCGACGTCGGCGGACGGGTCGGCCTCGGCATAGCCCTTGGCCTGTGCGTCGGCGAGCACATCGGCGTAATCGGCACCCTCGGCGTCCATGCGCGACAGGATGTAGTTGGTGGTGCCGTTGAGGATGCCGGCGATGGTCAGGATCTTGTTGCCCACCAGGTCGTGCTCAAGCGTGCTCACGATGGGGATGCCGCCGCCGCAGCTGGCCTCGCACTTAATCTGCACGCCGCACGCGCGCGCCTTCTCGGCGAGCGTCT
>URBS01000127.1 GCA_900546085.1 uncultured Collinsella sp. | reverse complement strand
GACTTGCAGCGACGGACCTCGGGACGCTCTTACACCACGTCTGCGCGCGCCACCAGTCGGCAGGTTGGCCCACCTACATTTTTCGAGTTGTTCGGCCAGCTGAACCACTAGTCAAGGCCCCTTGAACCGCAATCGAGCGCTATAGTCGCCCCAATTTCGCAACCAAGCCCTATAAATCTATCTGAATCAATTCGAATAGGACGTTGCGATCGCACCATTCGTATAGGATAAGGCCGAATAACTCAAATTATGTTGGTGAGGCATCTGAGCGGTCGGCAAAAACGCTTAGAAGCTACGAATCCGCAACTAAAGTTCACCAAAATGGGGCAGCCGACAGAAACCTCCCCAGCCGAAGCTGCCCCCCTCAATACGACAGCTCAAAAACCCACCGTTCGCAGAAGATAAGCCGCGCCCCAATACCGTTGCCCGAAGTTTCGAGCGTATATGGCGTCCGCTATGCCATCATGCGCGTATGGGAATCGTTCTGTCACATACCACGGCACGCGCTGTATACCAAACAGTCAACTCGCTCGCAAGCCACGCGACCGATCCCATATCTATGGAAAAGATCAAGGTGTCTGCGCCGACCACGTCCAACCTGGAAGCGGCGCGAGCATGGCTCAACAGAAAGAATGTCGATTCTGAAAGCATCCATGTGCTGACGTTTTCCAATAATGCCAAAAGGCACCGCAAGGGCTGCATCTGCCACTGCACGCGCTATACGTTTGATGCAGAAAGCTACCTAGAACTCGAGCCGAACGTCTACATCGTCGATATCAAGCTGTGCGCGTTAGAAGCAGCAGCCGACCTCAACCTTTCGGAGCTCGTTGAGTATTACTTTGAAATCTGCGGCTCCTACGCGCTTGGAACGTCCGACGAAACTCAATATCGCGAGCGCCCAGCCCTAACCAGCGTTGAAGAGCTCAGAGCCTTCTTTTCAGAGGCATCGGGGTATCGTGGATCTAATAAAGCACTTAAGGCACTTTCTTATGTACGCGAAGGCTGTCGCTCCCCACTCGAAACGGCGTTTGTCATGATGCTGACAATGCCCAAGTCAATGGGTGGCTTAGCCATACGCGCTATCAAAACGGACTATCCGATCCCAGTCCCCAAAAGATACGCCGCCCTAACGCGACGGACGGTTTTCTACCTCGACGCGCTGCTCGAAAATTCGATGACCGATATCGAATACAACGGCTTTTACCACGACGAGCCCGAACAGCAATCAATTGACGAGGAACGCCGAAACACGCTGCGAAACATGGGATATGCCGTTATCACAGTTAGTCGTCATTCGTTTTTCAAGCAGTCCGCTTTTAGGCGGGTCATGGAAGCGATTCGCATTCGCGAGAAGATATGGCCCGGTCGACTCCCGGATAACTTCGCCATCCTGCAAGAAACTCTTCGTCAATTTGTCTTGCGGCGCTACTTCGAATACGGTCGCCGCGTCCTGGAGACACTCAAAGAAGAAGAGGCCGCCAAGCGCGAAATTACAAGCCAATATCCGCAAGCTGATGACCCGAGCATCAACGATGTGCCAGAACCCGACGACATGCAACACGTCGGGGCCCTTGCTGAGGAAATCAATGGGCCTTGGGAATGCGACATGTTCGCAAAAATCGATGAAAACCGCACGGAAGACGACACGATTATTGATCTAATTGAGAATTCGCTCTTCTAAAGGCGATCTCTGCGGATGTCCACCTACATTTTTCGACTTATTCGGCCACCGATGTGCCAGATTGGCTGCAGCAATGCTCAATATAACTTTAGATAAAACTGATTCTGCAGGAACTCCCGTAGAGGAAGAACTGATTCTCGCTGTATTTAACACGATAAAGTACAAATATGAACAGTCCTAATGCTTCTCAAGGTGGCTTTCTTAGCATGCTGGCCGAACATCTCGAAATATGTTGGCGAGCATTGCGTCGATGTCTCCCAACCCGCAGAAAATCGCAGAGGCGGCAAGCAGTCATCGAAGTTAACGTAAATTGTATTGACATATGAACATGCGCTCATATAATCGGAAGTAAGTTATATGAGCGCATGTTCATATGAAAGGATATTGCAATGAGCGATCACGCTGATGAAATAAAGTCCGGCATCGACATCACCATCGTGCCCGACGTCCCCACCACCTGCTCGCCCGAGGACCTTCCTGACGAGGAGCTGCTGTACGACCTTGCCGACCTGTTCAAGGTCTTCAGCGACACCACGCGTATCAAGATCCTCTACGCCCTTATGGGCCGCGAGCTCTGCGTGGCAGACATCGCCGAAGCGACTGCGACCTCGCAGTCTGCGGTGTCGCACCAGCTGCGCACGCTCAAGCAGTCGCACCTGGTTAAATTCCGGCGCGACGGCCGCAATATCCTCTACTCGCTCGCCGACGACCATGTCTACACCATGCTCAACCAGGGCATGAGCCACATCTGCGAATAGCGACCAACCACGGTACCAGCGCGGCCTGCACCCAAGCCGCAAAAACAGGGAAAGGAACCCACCATGAAAAAGCAGTTCAAGCTCGACGAGATCGACTGCGCCAACTGCGCGCGCGAGCTTCAGGACGAACTTGCCAAGCTCGAGGGCGTCAAGTCCGTTTCGGTCAACTATATGACCCAGAAGTTGACGCTCGAGGCCGACGACGCCGAGTTCGACGAGGTCCTCGACCGCGTCGTGGAGTTCACCGCCGACGCCGAGCCGGACTGCGAGATCATTCTCTAGTCCAGGTTTACGCTAACCTGCAAGGCCGCGCTTGCCGCGGCCTTTGCTCGCGAAATTATATGAGCGAGTGTTCATACATTCAAATGGGAGGATTGAATCATGGCAGCCGCCGATCCCAAGAAGAAAAAGAAGAAGCGCAAGAAGAAAGAGTCACTTGAACATAAGCGCAATCGTATCCTGGTAGCGCTAGGCATTTTTGCGGTGGTGTACGCCCTCGACGAGCTCGGTACCCTTACCGCCGCATTCGGCACCCCGGGCGACATCTACGCCAGCTTCGTGCTGTTCCTGGTGCCGTTCCTAATTGCCGGCTACGACGTGCTCCAGAAGGCGTTCAGCAACATCCGCCGCGGCAAGGCTTTCGACGAAAGCTTCCTCATGGCGGTCGCGACCATCGGCGCATTTGCCATGGTACTCTTCCCCGACACCGACCCGCACATGGCCGAAGGCGCCGCCGTCATGCTGTTCTATCAGGTTGGCGAGCTGTTCCAGGCCTACGCCGTGGGCAAGAGCCGCAAATCGATCAGTGCCATGATGGACATCGCGCCCGATTATGCCAACGTCGAGAAGGCCGACGGCACGCTCGAGCAGGTTTTTCCCGATGACATCGCCGTCGGCACCGTTATCGTCGTCAAGCCCGGCGAGCGCGTGCCCATCGACGGCATCATCGTCGAGGGCGAAACCCAGCTCGACACCGCCGCGCTCACGGGCGAGTCAGTCCCCCGCCCCGCCAAGTCCGGCGACGATATCATCAGCGGCTGCATCAACATGACGGGCCTCATCCGCGTGCGTACCACCAAGCCCTTTGGCGAGTCCACTGTCGCACGCGTCCTGGAGCTCGTGGAAAACGCCAGCGAGAAGAAGGCGCGCACCGAAAACTTCATCACGCGCTTTGCCCGCGTCTACACCCCCGCCGTCACCGGCGCTGCCGCGGTACTCGCGCTCGGCGGCGGCCTGGTCACCGGCGCCTGGTCCAACTGGATTCTGCGCGGTCTGACCTTCCTGGTCGTCAGCTGCCCGTGCGCGCTCGTGATCAGCGTACCGCTCAGTTTCTTTGGCGGCATTGGAGGCGCATCCAAGCTGGGCGTCCTCATCAAAGGCTCCAACTACCTCGAGACGCTCGCCGACGTGGACACCGTCGTCTTCGACAAAACGGGGACCCTCACCAACGGCACGTTCTCGGTCGTCGCGGTACACCCCGAAGCCGACCAAACCGAGCAATCGTTGCTTGAAATCGCCGCCCTTGCCGAGTCGTTCTCCGATCACCCTATCGCGCAGTCGGTGCGCGCCGCCTATCAGGGCGAGCTCGACCCCACGCGCGTGACGGATTCCGCTAATGACGCGGGCCACGGCGTGACGGCGACCATCGACGGCAAGCATGTCGTCGTCGGCAACGCCAAGATGCTCGCCACGACCGGCGTTGAAGCACCCGATTGCGAGGTCGTCGGAACGATTCTGCACGTGCTCGTTGACGGCGCGTACGCCGGTCACATCGTGATTGCAGACACCGTAAAGGCCGATGCCGAGCAGACGATTCGCGACCTGCACACTGCTGGTATCAACCGTACCGTCATGCTCACGGGCGACCGCGAGGAAGTGGCTGCGTCCGTTGCTGAGCAGTTGGGACTCGACGAATTCCACGCGCAGCTGCTGCCGGGCGACAAGGTCGATCATGTTGAAGCGCTGCTCGCGGCCGAATCGGGCAAGGGCAAGCTCGCCTTTGTGGGCGACGGCATCAACGATGCGCCCGTGCTCACCCGTGCCGATGTGGGCATTGCCATGGGCGCCATGGGGTCCGACGCCGCCATCGAGGCGGCGGACGTCGTGCTGATGGACGACAAGCCTTCCAACATCTCCCGCGCGATCCGTGTGGCGCGCAAGACCATGTCGATTGTCTGGCAGAACATCATCTTTGCGCTAGGCGTTAAGCTGCTGATCCTTGTGCTGGCAGCACTGGGTATCGCCAATATGTGGCTTGCCGTCTTTGGCGACGTGGGCGTGGCGATCATCGCCATCCTGAACGCCATGCGCGCGATGGGGGTCAAGAACCTGTAGCGCTCGTGGGTGTCCGGCCGGGGCCGGGCTTGGTTTTGAAAACGTCCTCGCGCATGAGGCCCGTCTTTCCTGCTCCTGCGGAGCAACGGAAAGGCGGGCCTCGCGCTGTGGAATGTTTTCAAAACCAAGCCCGGCCCCGGCCTGCGGTG
>URBS01000126.1 GCA_900546085.1 uncultured Collinsella sp. | reverse complement strand
TTTTAAAACTGATGGTTGTTTACAACAGAGATATAAAGAGCTGTCTCTACCGAACCGGATCAAACTAACCCTAACGCGCCAGCTCAGAGAAACTAAATTGACGCCATACATGTCTTCTAAACCTGCACAACTTTCAAAATCAAATAAACCTTGTGCTATTGTGCCACTTTGTCGTGTTCAATAGGAGTCGAGCAAGAAAGAAGTCCAAAGGAGGACGGAAAATGTTTGACGACACACTGTTTGAACTGGTGAATTCCGCCAGGCGCGACGAACTCGAAGATCTCGTTTGCGAAGTTATGACCATCTGTGATGAGTTGAAGGCTTGTCTTTCCGATATATGCGAGCTTGGATATTTTGAGGCCTGCGCCCGTCAAACCACCTTTGAACTTATGCTCGACAACTGCCGTGACGAGCTTGCCCGCCTGGGCTTTGAGCTTGAGTGGGGTGTCGAGGACTATCCGGTAGTCTCGCCGGCCAGCCAGTTTGAGTTTACGTGCATCTCATCGCGTGGTGTCGCCAGTGCAGAGTTCTCGTGCCGCGAGGATCTTGATATCGCCTGCTAGTCTTATTTCTTCACGAACGGTCAAATTGACCTGCTATTTTACTGGGGCAATTAGATAGCCCCTGTATTTGCATCAATCACCCTAAAACCCAATCGCCAACCAATCGGGTCTCTCTGAAAGGAAGATCGTGAACACCTCTATCCAAATACCATCCAGCGCCGTTGAGACCGCGCCCCGCACCGCCAAGGGCGAGGTCGTCAAGCTCGTGCAGGGCGCGCTGCTTATTGCCGTCGTCGCGATTGCCGTTGTCGGCATCGCCTCCGTCGCCGCCCCGTTTTGCGTCTGGAAGGGCGAGGTCGCGCTGTTCCTGAACGAGTCGTTCCATACCAACTACTCCGTCTCTGCAATTGCGGAGTACGCGTCGGCGGCGCCCGGGTCCGATTGGGCGTCGCTGCTCGTGGCCGCGCTCATCGCGGCCTACCCCGCCTACCATGCCGTCTGGCGTGTCCGCGAGGGCTTGGGGCTCAGCTGCGAGGCTCCGGTGTTCAGCGGGCGCGTGTCGCGCTCTCTCGCCGCGGTGAGCGCCTGCCTGCTGCTGGCGATGCTGTTCATGGGCTATGGAACGGCCTGGCTCGTCAACGGCAGCGCGGTGGGCGACCAGAGTCTTGTCGAGACGGGGCACAATGCATGGACCGTTTCCATCATGATGATGCTGGGCTGCGCCCTGATGTGCCTGTTCAAGTGGTTTGTTTCCAAGGGGCCCGGACGCAATTTTGGCAGCGGCTTTGCTATCGAGCTTGTCCGCCTTGCCGACGTCCTGCTGAAGCGCGCGAGCTCGAACCTGGTCTTGTGCTACGTGGCCGAGCTGTTGGCGTGCATGCTGGCGCTGGCCTTCGCCGCCGTAGCCTGTGTCGTCGTGAGCGTGGCCATCGTGCTTGCATTCACGGCTGTGGCCTTAGTGGTGTGCCTTGCCGGACTTCCCGTTATCCTTGCTGCCTCGTGGCGCAGGTAGCGGAGGGGGGTTACTCCCGATGGCCCGCGGTGTCCACGACCCGGTGCCGCCCCGTGGCCGGCGGCTCGGTATGGACTTGCGGAGACTCGACCGCAAATGGCCACGGGGTGACTATGCAGGTTCTTGTCACGGTGTGAGAAAAACTTGCAAGAATCGCAAGTTCTTGTCATGCGATGAGAAAAACTTGCGAGTGGTCGCCGACAGTTTCTCTTTCCTTTTCTCAAGCGGCATAGATGCCGTCGCTCAGCCGCCCTGCGCGAGTTTTTGTCCGCATGGGATGGTATTCAACACATGCAACAACTAAATCGGAGGTTTGACCATGGCAACGTGGGGTCTTAGCTGTCAATCGAATCAGTCGTCTGCGGGCGACAAGGAGCTTTCTCCCTATCTTGCGCGCCAAAAGGCGATGCGCGAGTTTTTTGAGCGTGCGCTGTTTGTCCCCAAGGATCAGGACAACAACGGCCTGTACTTTTTGGGCGCCACAACGGGCTCGGGTAAAAACTACACGGCCGAGCAGGTTACGGCAGACCTGATTGCCGGCGGCTGGGATGAGTCGGGCTGTTTTAATAAATGTCCCGGTCGCCGTACTCTGGTGTTTGTGGTTCCGGGTAAGGACAACCGCGACAACTATGTTGCAAACGTGCGCGAATTGTTGGTTGAGCAGGGCATGAGTGACGATGATGCGGAGCGCATGGTGTTCGATCTTCCGCGAGCGGGCGAGAACATCAAAAACTGGATCGACGCCACGTTTGACAAGGGCAGCGTAAGGCCGCGCGATATTCCATGCCCCTTTGGAGCAAAGGACGAGGCCGTTCTTCGCGATATTGCGCACGCGTGGCGCGGTGTGATGGAGGTCGCCGATGATCTTTTGGGCATTTTGGACAAGAAGGAGCGTCTGGGAAGTGTTGTCGACCGCCTGACTCCAGGGCTGTGGGATAAGCTGGCGTTGGCAGACGCGAACTTGCGTCGAGCGGTGAGTCGTGGACGCCAGAGCATCACGCGTGGCTTTGAGGAAATTCCCCGGATTTGGCCTTCGGCATTGCTCAACGATAAGCGCACGCCGCATGTAATTGCATGCACGCCGCAAAAGCTCGTCAATAGAATCGATACGGTGACAGGAGCGGGCGTCGTGTTCTTTAACGCAACGGTTGCCGACGAATGCCTGTTTATCTTTGACGAGATCGACCATGCGAAGGCCGATATGCTGTCGATGCTGGCGGCGGGACATATGAAATTTCAGCCCGACGAGATGCTGCGCATTCTCGACCGTCATTTTAATGGTGGCGTGGTGGGTCCTCTGCTGCTGGGAAATCGGGACCAGTGGATGGCGGTCTATACGCATGCCTCGACCTCGGGCGAGCACGAGGGGTCAAACGCGGCAACGGGCAAGGTTTCGCGCGCAAGTGTGGAGACGGCTGCCGAAGAGATCGCCAAGGGTGCCAAGCGTATTCAAAAGATGATCGCTGCGTGCATCCAAGATATGGAGCTGCAGCAGCCTTTTGCCCTGTCTGACAAGGCGAAAGACGAGCAGCTTGCCGGTCGTCATCTGTTTGGCAGCGACGATATTTCGGTGGGCGATGGCCTGTCGAATCCCTTGCGCTATGAGCTCGATACTCGCCGCTACCGCAACATGATTACGTCTTGTGGGACGGACGAGCAGCAGACCGTCAATAAGGCGGTGCGCCGTGCGCGCGGCCTTGTCAGGATGGTGGTGGGCCATCTTGCCCGCTGTGCCACGCTTATGGACAAGCTGTACTACGGCAGCATTTCGTACAAGGACGATCTTTCGCGCAAGAATATCATCGATGCCCTGGGCATTAGGAACGACCAGACCAACGAGAAATACTTCTGGAATTCGCTGATGCTGGCGCTGTTCTTTAAGGACCGCAAGAACGACGAAATCGATACCGTTGACGACTCGATGTATGCGCGTGGTGTTGACTACCTGGTGATGGAAACCACCATCGACCATATGTTTACCACGTACCTCACCAACCACGGCATTGAGCGCATGCCCGAGGCGTATCTGGCCTCCATTGCCGCCAAGGCTCCCTGCGTGTGCATGAGCGCCACCTGGAACGCGCCGACCATTAAGAACTTTGATCTGGATTATCTGGACGAAGTGCACGGCGTGGTTCGTAAAGATGCTTGGATCGGCGAGCTCAACCAGGAGATTGTGCGACAGACCAAGTTGTTCAACAAGCAGGCTGCGACGGTGTATGACGTTGACGTTGTTTGGGTTGACGAGTCCAAGAAGCTTGCCGGCATGGCGGCCGTGGCCGGCGGTGCCTATGGCGGCGGTATCGTGTCGCCCGACGAGGTGTACGAGCATGCGATGGAATTCTTTGACCAGATCGGCGTGAGCGAAGGGCTCGCGGTGTGTCTGCGCCGAAAGATTGCCGACAGGGTGGGCATGAGCGACGCCGAGAACATCGAGTTTGAACTAAAACGTCTGAGCAAGACGCTCATTGCCGTGAGCGCGTGGGCGCGTGGTGTGGCGCGCAGCGAGAAGCAGGCGGGGGCCATCTTTACGACGCGTCACATGGGAAACCATGGCGACTTCAATAGTTTGGCGCTGGATCTGGCTCGAGAAATCGTTGCCGAACTGGTGATTAGGAACGTTAAACATCCCGAGGCCTCGTACGAGAAGTCGCTCGAGGAGGCCAAGGATATGGTGCCGTGCTTTAATGCTTCTGGATGGGAGGAGGGTTGGCATGGCGCCCAGAGTCGCCTGAAGGGCGGCGAGCCGACCCTGATGTTTATCAATCTTGCTGCCGGCGGCTTTTCCAAAAACCTCAAATATGAGGCGCCGGAGAGCCTGCGTGACACGGTGCGTCAGGTGGATTGCGGCTTCGATAACGCCGAGCGACATCCCAAGATGGACCTCGACTTTTTGTATGTGGAATCGCCTACGAGTCGTTTGACCTGGGGAGTCGATATTAGCTCAAAGAAGTTTGACCAGCAGGCGCTGCTTGGCGTGGTCGAGCAGGAAGAGCTTGTGACGCGCGGAGAGATTCCGTTTATCCAGAAGCGACATCGTGTGCGCACGGTACTGGCGGGCGTTGGCGGAAAACTGCCGGTGCGCGACACCCTCTCTTACCAGGTCGAAGGTGCGCGTATTGTGGCACAGGCGGTAGGCCGCTTGATGCGTACGAGCGTAAAGATGCCCCATGTGCAGGTGATGCTCGATCGCGAGATTGCTGGCGACTGCGACTTCTCGTTCCTGCATGATCTGCCGATGGGTTACGAGCTGGAGCAGGTGGTTGGTGCCTGCGCGGCTGTCAACAATCACATGGCGGACAAGAAGCAGCACGCTGCTAGCAAGCAGCAGAACCTTGCTGCCTTTAGGAATAACCTGGCGAAGAAGAAGCACGAGAGGCTGGCATGGAAAGTCACTTCGCTCGACGCGCGCAAGGAAGATCTCGCTGTCTTTGACGATGAGCGCGACTTCTACCTGCATCATTTTTGC
>URBS01000125.1 GCA_900546085.1 uncultured Collinsella sp. | reverse complement strand
GGAATTCGCCTACTCGGTGGACTTCGGGTTCTAGGTCTACGTCGAATTGGTCTTTGACGGTTGTTTGGATGTGTCGGATGAGTTCGTCGACATCGGCGGCGGTGGCGTGGTCGGCGTTGACGATGAAGCCGCAGTGCTTTTCGCTCACCTGCGCGCCGCCGATGGCGTGTCCTCGCAGGCCGGCGTCCATGATGAGCTTGCCGGCAAAGTAGCCCTCGGGGCGCTTGAAGGTGGAGCCGGCGCTCGGCATGTCGAGCGGCTGCTTGTCCTCGCGGCGCTGGCGGTAGTCGTCCATGTCGGCCTTGATCATCGCGGCGTTGCCCGGGGCGAGATTGAAAGTGGCCGAAAGCACGATGAAACCGTCGTCGGCAATGCGGCTCTTGCGATAGCCCAGGTTGAGCTCATCGACATCGAACTCGATAATGCTGCCGCTACCGCGGGTGCCGTCGTCGAGCATGCGGGCGGGCTTGTAGACGCGCACGGACTCCAGCACATCGGCCATGCAAGCGCCGTATGCTCCGGCGTTCATGTAGCAGGCACCGCCGACCGATCCGGGAATGCCCGAGATGGGCTCCATGCCGGTAAGGCCGGCCTCGGCTGCCACGGCTGCGACATCGGAAAGCAAGGCGCCGGCTGCCGCCGTGACGTGCGTGCCGTCGACCGTAATGTCGGAGAGGCCCTCGCCCAGCGCTACGACGACGCCGCGGATGCCCTTGTCGCCGACGAGCAAGTCGGAGCCGTTGCCCACGATGGTGAGTGGTAGATTGCAGCGATAGCAGGTATCGAGCGTGGCGACGAGGCCCTGCTCAGTATCGGGCGTGACAAAGACGTCGGCCGGACCGCCGATCTTAAACGTGGTGTGCTCGCGCATGGGCTCGCTCATCAGCACGTTGTCCTCGCCGGCAACGCCAGCGAGCGCGCACAGCAGGTCCTCGTTAAAAAAATCGTTCTCGTGCATACGGATATCCGCCTTTTGGTGGTCGTTGTCATCAATCGATTGCAATATACCCCACCCGGACGGATTTGGTGCGCTGGCGGCGATAAAACAGCCGTCCACCGGATTGGTAAAGTGTTTATCACCGAGGTAGAGGGGTAGTCGCTATACTTTCAAGAGATTGCGCGTAAACCCGGAAGGAGCGAGATGGCCAACAAAGTCACCCTCAAGCAGATCGCCCAGGAGGTGGGGCTTTCCCCCTCGTCGGTCTCGCTTGTTCTCAATAATCGGCCCTGTCGCATCTCGGAAGAAAACCGCAAGCTCATCAAAGAGGTCGCGGCGCGCAACCACTATGTTCCCAACCAGATTGCGCGCAGCCTGGTTATGCGCGAGTCGCGCACGCTGGGCCTTATCGTCCCTAACATCGAGAGCCGCTTTTTTGCCTCGCTCGCCGGTAGCCTGGAAAAGCGCTGCCGCGAGGACGGCTATGCGCTCTTCATTACCAGCTCGGGCGGAAGCGCCGATGACGATCTGGAGCTGCTGCGCCAGCTGGTGACGCGCGGCGTTGATGGCGTCTTCCTGGTGGTGGGTGACGAGTTCTCCGATGACCGCGCCCTGCGCGAAGAAGTCAGCCACCTGCCCATCCCGGCCGTAATGGTCGACCGTGCCATTGAGGGGCTCGAGTGCGACAAGGTGATGTTCGATCACGAGATGGGCGGCTACATGGCCACCCGCTATCTGATCGAGCAAGGTCACCGTCGCATCGCCTGCTTGGTTAATGCCCGCCGTTCCAATACGGGTCGCAAGCGACTTGCCGGCTATGAGCGCGCGCTGCGTGAGGTTGGCCTGCCGATCGACGCACGTTTGGAGTTTGAGAGCGAGTACTACATTCCGAGCGCATACGAGGCCTCGGAGGCGGTGCTCGCAACTGACGCCACTGCCGTGTTCGCAAGCTCAGATAATATTGCCCTCGGTTTGCTCAAGCGCTTGCACGAGATGGGGAAGAGCATCCCGGGCGATATTTCGGTGGTGAGCTATGACAACTCGGCGGCCGATGTTCTCTTTGAGCCGGCGCTGACCGCGATTGAGCAGGATCCTGGTGTCCTTGCGGAGCATGCTTTTGGCTGCATGTCCAAGCGTCTTGCCGGTAGGGGCGGCAGGCATGCCGAAGAGGTCGTTCTGGAGCCGGAGCTTATCGTTAAGGACAGCGTGCTCGAGCTTACTAAACACAACTAAACACGTTTATCAATTTGCAGAGACCGAATGTGGAGCACCTGTGACAGTCAATGCCGCAGGTGAATGTGGCGTTTTGCTAATCGATGGGATTGATAAGGGTGGTAAAACGTTTTTTCACCATGATAAAACGTTTTAGCAAATATACTAGTCCCAACGAAAGGTTGCCGTATCGGAGGGCGACCGCACAGCGAAGGGACATAAACAATGGCTAAAACACTGGGGACGCCGTGGCAAAAGCTGGGCCACGAGGTGCCGGCTTCCGAGCTCGAGGGCGTCGACCTGTATTGGCGCGCATCGAACTATCTGTCCGTCGGTCAGATCTACCTTCGCTCTAACCCGCTAATGCGCCCCGACTTTGTTGATGAGAAAACCGGTGAGGTGCGCGACTTCGGTCGTCCGGACGTTAAGCACCGCCTGGTTGGCCACTGGGGCACCACGCCCGGCATCAACTTCCTGTTCGGTCACGTCAATCGACTGATCGCCGACCACAACCAGAATGCTATCTTCTTGATGGGCCCTGGTCACGGTGGCCCCGCCGGTACTGCTCAGTCGCTGCTCGACGGCACCTACCGCGAGATTCGCCCCGACATCACCAATGACGAGGCCGGCCTGCAGAAGTTCTTCCGCCAGTTCTCCTATCCCGGCGGCATCCCGAGCCACTTTGCGCCCGAGACGCCCGGTTCCATCCACGAGGGCGGCGAGCTCGGCTACACGCTCAGCCACGCCTACGGCGCCGTTATGGACAACCCGAGCCTGCTGGCCGTGGCCGTGGTGGGCGATGGCGAGTCCGAGACCGGTCCGCTCGCGACCTCTTGGCAGTCCAACAAGCTCGTGAACCCGGCAACCGACGGCATCGTCCTGCCGATCCTGCACCTCAACGGTTACAAGATCGCCAACCCCACCATCCTTGCCCGCGTGTCCGATGAGGAGCTCACCAAGTTCTTTGAGGGCATGGGCTATAAGCCGCACTTCTTTGTCGCCGGCTTTGACGACGAGAGCCACGCAAGCATCCACGAGCGCTTTGCCGCCCTGTTTGAGCAGGTCTTTGACGAGATCTGCGACATCAAGGCCACCGCTATGGCCCAGGCCGCCTCGGGCGAGACCGTGGTCCGTCCGGCCTATCCCATGATCGTGTTCCGTACGCCCAAGGGCTGGACTTGCCCCAAGCACATCGACGGCAAGAAGACCGAGGACTCCTGGCGCGCGCATCAGGTGCCGCTGGCGAGTGCCAAGGACACCCACGAGCACTTCCGCGTGCTGCGCGAGTGGCTGCGCTCCTACAAGCCCGAGGAACTCTTTACGCCCGAGGGCCAGGTGCGCCCCGAGGTGACGGCCTTTATGCCGACCGGCGAGCTGCGCATTGGCGCCAACCCCAACGCGAACGGCGGCAAGGTCCGTCGCGAGCTCGAGCTGCCCGATATCCACGCCCATGAGATCCCCGTTGCCGAGAAGGGCCATGGCTGGGGCTCCACCGAGGCCGCCCGCGTCTTTGGTGAGTACACTGCCGATGTTCTGGCCAAAAACATGGAGGACTTCCGTATCTTTGGCCCCGACGAGACCGCGTCCAACCGCCTACAGGCTGCCTACAAGGTGACCAAGAAGCAGTGGGATGCCGGCTTCTATGAGGACGATGCCAACGATGAGCTGCTCGCCGGCTCCGGTAAGGTTGTCGAGCAGCTGTCCGAGCACCAGTGCGAGGGTTTCCTCGAGGCATATGTGCTCACCGGCCGCTCCGGCGTGTGGAGCTCCTATGAGAGCTTTGTCCATGTGGTCGACTCCATGGTCAACCAGCACTGCAAGTGGCTCGAGGCTACCAAGCGCGAGATTCCGTGGCGTGCCCCCATCAGCGGCCTCAACATTTTGCTGTCGAGCCATGTCTGGCGTCAGGACCACAACGGCTTCTCGCACCAGGATCCCGGCTTTATCGACCTGCTGCTCAACAAGGCCAACGACACGCATATCGTGAACGCCTACTATCCGGCCGACGCTAACATGGCCCTCGCCGTGGCCGAGCGCGTCTACCAGTCCACCGACTGCGTCAACGCCATCTTCTGTGGCAAGCAGCCCGCCCCCACATTCCAGACGGTCGACGAGGCCAAGTCCGAGCTCGCCGAGGGCGTGGCGACCTGGGAGTGGGCATCGACTGCCAGCTCGCTCGCCGAGGCCGATGTCGTGGTCGCCACGTGCGGCGACGTGCCGACGCTCGAGGCCCTGGCTGCAACCGATATGCTGCGCAAGCTGGGCATTAAGGTCTGGTTCGTCAACGTGGTCGATCTGCTCAAGATCCAGAACTTCTGTGAGAACGACCAAGCCATCAGCGATGAGCGCTGGGCTGAGCTGTTTGGCCGCGGTGAGAAGCCCGTGCTCTTTGCGTTCCACGCCTATGCCGGCACGATTCGCCGCCTGATCTGGAACCGCCCCGGCCACGATGCCTTCCGCGTCCACGGCTACGAGGAGAAGGGCTCCACGACCACTCCCTTCGATATGCTGCGCCTGAACAACATGGACCGCTGGGCACTGGCCGCCGACGTGCTGCGCATGGTCGACGCCGATAAGTTTGCCGAGCAGATTGATAAGTGGGAGGCATTCCGCACCGAGGCCTTTGAGTTCGCGTGCGATGAGGGCTACGATCACCCGGCCTTCACCGACTGGGTCTGGCCCGACGCAGCAGCTGCAACCGCTGCCGACGGCGCACTCTCCGCAACGCAGCTAACTGCCGGCGACAACGAGTAGGTAGGCATCCGGGACGGTCTCGCGCTGGGGCCGCCTCCGGGCTGGTGCCCTTCCTCGGAGAAGTGGGCTTCGCGAACTTCTCCGAGGAAGGGCA
>URBS01000124.1 GCA_900546085.1 uncultured Collinsella sp. | reverse complement strand
CCGAACCGCCGACCTGCATAACCAACAGCACGACGGCGAGCGCCTTGCCGATATCGCCAAACGAAACCGTAAGCGTGTAGACGATATTGGAGAACACGAGACTCGCGACCCAACCCGCCAGCACAAATTGCAGCGGGTTGTCGCACTGAATGCCAAAGAACAGGATGTCGCCCGCGCACACGAGTGTCGCCTGCAGCAGGGCCAGACCTCCAAAGAACAGGTAGCGGCCCAGGTAGATCTCGTGCAGGCGCACGGGGATCAGCTCGTTGATGAGCTCATCGTCAACCGAGACCTTCATCATGGCCGCCAGTACAATCGAGCCCACCCACAGCGACAGAATCGTGTAGAACGGTGCCATGGCCGAACCGTAGTTGCGGATCGGATAGACCGGTTTGCGGTCGAGCGCGACGGGGCCGGAAAGCGACACGGCGAGGCCCTCGGGGTCGTTGCCAATCATTGTCTTAATCATGGCCAGGTCACCCGACATCAGAGCGCTATCAAGCTCGTCCTTAAAAGCGCTGATCTTGTCCGACGCCTCGCCCAACTGATCAGAAGCCTTGTTGACCAGCGTCGCAGCCTTGGAGAGGCCCTTTGCGAGCGAGCCAGAGGCGTCGGTCAGACCGCTCACAGCGCTATCCAAGTCACCCGAGATACCGTTCAGGGAATCCAGAACGCCCGAAATGGTCTTCTTGAGCTCCTTGGCCTTAACCGAGAACGTGGAATCGTAGTCGGACTTGGCTCCCGAGATACCCGCCTTGGCATCGGCGATGGCCTGGTCGACCTCGGCACGCGAGTTGTTGACCTCCGCCATGCCGTCCGAAAGGGACTTTGCGGTCGCCGTCAGGTCCTTCGCATTGTTGCGGTACTCCACGGCAATTCTGCCCAGCGACGTCGCAGCGGACTCGAGACCGTCTTTGAGCTTGTCATCACTCACCTGGTCGGCAAGGTTGCGGAGCTGATCGGCCATCGCATCGATATCGTCAGCACGCGTATTGAGCGCCGCTGCGGCTTCGTTGAGCTGAGACACCGTAAGGTAAACATGCTGATTCGCGGCATCGAATGCCTTCGCAAGCTCGGCGGACACGTTGTCGAACGAGCCCGCGCTTCCGTCAATCGCCGCGTCAACGGCATCGTTGGCGGCCTTGAGCGCTTCCTTGGAATCATTGATGCCGCTCTTGGCGTGCTCCATCAGCTGCTTCGTCGACTCATCAACGGTGCCCGTCTGCTTGAGCATGCCGCCCGCCGATGTCAGTGAATCGGACGTGGAGCTCAAAATGCCCGCGAGCGACGTCGCACTCGCCTGAACGTCCTGCAGGTCCTCGACCGAATCGCCCAGCGTCGAGGACAGATTGGCGATAAAGTTGCTCACCTGGTCGGTACTCATATAGTCGAGCAGGCTGGACACGGTCTTAAGGCCGATGGTCGTGATGGTCTTGGTAAAGGTCTCGTTGACCTGACTCTGGACGGCGCTCGAGCCCTTTTCAGTCACGATCTGTGCGATGGCGTTAGCCTTCTGGTTCTCGTAGAACTCGATATCGGCGTGCTTCACCTCGGTCGAGAAAAGCGTCATCATGTCGGCGCTAAACGTTTTAGGGATAACGACGGCAGCGTAGTACGCGCCCGACTTGACGCCATCGATGGCCTTATCGCGATCGTTGAGCACAACCCAGTCGAAGTTCTCGTTGCCGTGCAGGGTGGCGGTTACGTTTTCGCCCACGTTGACCTCGACGGGAATCAGATCGCTCTCGTAACCCTCATCAGTGTTGACCACGGCGATCTTAAGGTTGCCGGTGTTGCCGTACGGATCCCAGCTTCCGGCGATGTTAAACCATGCATAGAGACATGGCACGATGATCAGGCCCATCACGACGACCATGCCGATCACGGAGCGAGACACGTTTTGGACATCGCGCTTAAACAGGTGCAGGATGTTTTTCATTTATGCCTCACCTCCTTTAGAGTGCTTGCCAAGCGAGGTGGTGTCCCCGTCGTTTCCGTTTACGTTGTCAGCGCCGTCGGCATCTTGAGCCTTACGATGCGCACCGATATGCGACAGACGGCTCGTAGGCTGTTCGCCTCCCTTGGCGCCACGCTCGCTGGCGTTGAGACCAAACATGCGACGGGCGGCAGGGATGGCAGCCGTGTGCTCGCGCATCTCGCGGCGAAGGTCCTCGTCCGAAAGCGCCGAGATACGCATCTGGGTATTGAGGCTCGCACGGATGTATTCGATGTTGATGAGCCAGCCGCAGATGGCGATAACCGAAATGATCCAGATAACGAGCAGGATGATCTTGCCGTTATTGTCGATATCGAGCACCGTCGAAAGCACAAAGAGCAGAACCTGCACGCCTACCACGGCGGCAAAACCGCCCTTGATGTAGTACGGGTAGCGATGCTCAAACGCCACGGCATGATCGAGCAGCTCGCGACGGTACGAATCCGAATCGAGCATGACGCGCATGGCCGTGCGCAGCGAATAGCGCTGGCGCGGCAGGTCGTTGGACTCGCAGATCATGAGGCCCGTCGTGGAAAGCTGCTTGTCAAAGAGCAGGTTGAGGTTGAGCAGCAGCGGACGCAGCTGCAAGCCAATAAAGAGTGCGATGGCAAGGAACACGCCCAGGATGCACAGGTTGAACAGGTAGTTGAACGAATACATGCCACCGACGGTCTCGCGCAGCAGGTTGATGCCATAGGTGAAGGGCAGCAGCGGATGCAGCCATTGGAAGAAGCCGGGCATCATCTCGATGGGATACATGCCCGACGAGCCGGGGATCTGCACAATGACGAGGATGACGCCAATGGCTTTACCGATATGCTTAAACGTGGTGGACAGCGCATAGATGATGTTGACGTAGGTGAACGAAATAGCGATGCCGCCCAGTACAAAGAGCAGCGGATTGACGCACTGAACGCCAATGACCAGGTCGCCCACCGTAACGATAATGGCCTGGAACGCGCCCAGGATCACCAGCAGCAGCCAGCGGCCAAAGTAGCCCTGACGCGCCGTAAAGCTACCGATGCCCTCGCGGTCGACCTCGAGTTTATAGATAGCGATGAGCACATAGCCGCCTACCCACAGCGCCAGATTGGTGTAGAAGGGCGCGATGCCCGAGCCAAAGCTCTTGACCGGATAGATTGACTTGGACGTCAGCTCAACCGGAGATGCCATGAAATCTGCCACGTCATTGACGTCGACGTCCATGAGGTCGGCTAACTCGCCCATAGACTCAGAGGTCTGCAGCGCCGCAATGTCATTGGCGGCGGTCGCGAGCTTGTCCTGAACCTTGGCAAGGGAGGCGTCGGTTTGGGACAGCGTGGTCTTTGCCTGCTTGAGCGTGGCGTCGAGCTGCGCCAGCGTGCCGCGCGCGCTCGCTATCGTGGGGGTCATACCCGACACAATGCCGGTCAAATCGCCCGAAACGGCGGCAAAGGAGTCAAGCGCGCTCGAAGCCTTCGGAAGTGCGTTCTGACCCAGATCGGTCTGAGCCTGACCGAGGCTAGCCGTACCGGTCTGAATTGCCGCGTTGAGTGCGTTGCTCGCGTTCGAGATTGCCGTAGCGTCGTTTGCCATGGCGCTCGACTGTGCAGAAAGGCCATCCTTGATGCTCTGCAGCTTCTGGTTTTGCTCGCGAAGCGAATCGATGGTCGATACAATGCGCGCGTCAATTTCCTCGGAACCTGTCGACGTGTCATTAACGAGAATCTCCAAGTGCCCGATAACGGCCTTATTGTGATCGATCGTCGCCTGGAGAGACTCGAGCGAGTTGTCGATGCGGGTGGTCGTAGATGTGACCGTACCCGTTAGCTTGCCAATCGCAGCGTTCGCGGAGGCTGACGTCTTGGTGAGTGCAAGGCTACCTTCCGAGAGTGCCTTGGAGAGCGAGGTGATAGAGTTGCCCGCCGTGGCGCGAGCCTCGCCCAGCAGGTCGTTGCCCTGGGAGATTGCCTGCGTCAGCGACGGTGCCTGACCTTGCAAGCCGGCAAGCGCCGCATCAGCCGAGGCGATAGCGCCACTCGTCTTATCGATGGCGGCATTCATATCGCCAATCGAATCGCGCACCTCACCCAAGGTGTCGGATGCCTCGGACACCGAACTTGTCAGCGAGTCCTGAGTCTGGGTTGCCTTGTCCTTTAAATCGATGCCGGCATCCTTGGCGATGCCCGCTACGGTCTCGCCCACCGTGGAGACAAACTCCGAGTTGATCTGCTCCTCGATGGTGTTGGCACCGGTATCGGTAACCTTGGGCGCAATGGCGCTCTTTTTCTCGTTGACGTAATAGGTCAGCTTAGGCTGATGGTAATTGCCATCGAGCATCGAGACGAGATTGTCGGAGAAGTTCTTGGGGATTACAATCGCCGCGTAGTATTCCCCGCTCTCGACGCCCTCTTTGGCATCGGCAGCCGAGTCGACGAAGGTCCAGCCCAGCCGATCGTTTTCCTTGAGCTGGTCGACCACCTTATCGCCCGCATTGAGCTCGCCCACTAGGTCGTTCTGGGTGCCCTGATCGTTGTTGGCGATAGCGATTTTAATGCCCTGGGTGTTTCCATATGGATCCCAGTTAGCCACGATGTTGTACCAAGCGTACAGCGAGGGGATAACGCACACGCCCAGGGTAACCACCAAGGCGACGGGGTTCACAAGCAGTCGCTTAATGTCGCGCTTGAATATCGCAAAGGAGACCTTTGCATCGGATAGTTTGCTGCCGAGACTCACGCTTGGACCATCCATCCTGTCGTTGAATCAAATCGTACTATCAACAACCATTGTACGTAGGCGCTTTAGCGTCTCGAAGCACAATGGTATTGAGTTTTGCGGGTAGCAATATACTACGAAGATTAGTTAACGTACAGTTGTACAGTATCTCAAATTTCAGCAGGTCGCAAAACCACAACCCACACAAATTAACAATCCGAATAGTCATCGGGGGCGTTCTTGAATGACCAGTCGTTTAAGAGCGTCCCCAATGACTACTTTGGACCACGAAGGCGCCGCAGGTTGAGCATAAGTCAGCGAAAACGCCCCTAAGCGAGCAAGGTGACGCGAAAGAGGAGGGAAGCG
>URBS01000123.1 GCA_900546085.1 uncultured Collinsella sp. | reverse complement strand
TACGCCGGCGAGGTCTACAAGGCGCCGGAGAACCTCGTGAACAGGGATTTCCACGCCGACGAGCCCAATTAGGCCTAATCCAAGCGAGATTCCAGACTCGACAGGCCATTGAGAGTCAGGTCGTTGGCGACCTCAGAGACGCGCTCAATAGGAACCGAGCCGTCAGACAGCGCCCACGTGCGATAGATACCGATAATGCCTGACAGCAAAAACGCCAGATAGTAGTCGAACATCTCATCCTTAAGGCCTTGGGGCAGCAGATTGCGCTCGGCAATCTCGTGCTCGAGAGGTGCACGAAGACGAGCCATAAAATCATCGAGCGGAATGTTCTCGATCAGCTGACGATTGAGCACCAGGTTGTTGCATAACGCCTCGTTAACGGTTTTAAAGAAGGTCGCCGCCGCTCCCAGGGCGCGCTCGTTGGTGTCACCGTCCATTGAAGCAAGCGTTTTCTCGACCGAGTCGACAATCATCTCCACCACATCGACGGCAATGGCATCGAGCAGGCCGTCGACCGTACCAAAGTGAACGTAAAAGGTCTTGCGGTCGACATTGGCCTCGCGCGCGATGGCACTCACCGTAATGTCTGCCAGCGGCTTTTCCATGAGCAGGCGCTCGAAAGCGGAAAGGATGGCATTGCGGCTGCGAACGATGCGGCGATCAATACGCGGTTTGCTGGTGGCCATGGGCGTGTCCCTTCGATATGCGGGCATACATCAACAGATGAGAGATAATCTACGTAAGAGGATTATCCCCCATCCGGCACAAAAAAGCCCGGCAATATGAAGAACGCACGACTGCCCTACTGCGACTTAGGGTGCTTCTTCTTATTGAGTGCCGACGGAGATACGCGAATACCGTCGCCTGTCTGGCGCACATAGGCTTTATGAGCCGGCTTAGCGGTCCCAGAAGCCTTCTGAGCGTGCTTCTTGGGATCAACGGTAACAGCATTCGTGGGGTGCGGCTTAGTGGGCGCAGAGGGCGTCTGAGGCGTGCGGCCGAGTTTGCGCATCGCGCGATCCCAGCGTGCGTGGATACTCTCGTTGTGAGCGCTCTTAAGACCCAGCAGGGGCGCGGCCAAAATCGTCGGCGCGATAAACGTAATGAGGCGCCACAGCAGATAACCGGCGGTCGACGCCGATCCAAAGAAATGACCCAGGAACAGTGCGAAGCCGCCCTCGGCGCCGCCGGTGCCGCCGGGCAGGGGAACAGCGGAGCTCAGGAGCTGAACAAAGGCACTCGCGGCCATGACCGAGAAAAAGTCGACTTCGTGGTGGCCAAAGGCAAGCATCAGAAAATACGGCACGAGGTAGAAAAACGCGAGCTGCAACATGGTGATGACCACCGTGAGCAGCATGGACGAAAAGTGGCCGGCCGAAAGCTTGAACTTCTCGGAGAACGAGTAGATTTCGCCGTCGACAAACGTACGCCAGCCCTCGATCTTAGTGCCCGAGACGCCCATTCGCTCGAGCCAATTGATGATGCAGTGTGCGACGCGCGTGACGGTCTTGGGCATGAGCGCGACGGCAAAGATGCCAAGCAGAATGCAGCAGTGACCGCCAAAGCTAAAGACGCACAGCAGCGTCATGTCGCCATAGCGCTCGGCGAAAAACGGCATGCGGGCAAGCAGCAGAATGGCGCCCCAGGCAACAAGGCCAAACTGATACACGATAAAGCGCGTGAACTGCGTGGCACCGGCCTCGCCGACATTTTGGCCGGCCTTGGTCAGGCGGTAGATCTGGGCAGGCGTAGAGCCCATCATCATGGGCGTCAGGTTGCCAAAGAAGATGCCGCTCGCCTCGACCGAGATCAGGTCGCGAATGCCGACGGGCGAATTGGGATCGAGCCAGACGGCAATCGCATAGGCGACGATGCCAAAGAACAGATATAGGAACATGCAAAAGCATGCGGCAACGAGCCACGGCGCTTGAACGCTCGACATGGCAGCCCAGAACTGTCCCATCTGACCGGTCGCAATCAGATAAACGATATAGCCAACCAGCACGACGCCGATAAAAATGGCACCGCGACGTGCACCCTTGTTGTCATCGCCACCCGAGGCCTCAACCTCGACCTGGGGCTTAGATGTATGCTGAGAGGACTCCTTCATGAGGCTCCTTCTGACCGTCCAAATATCTTGCATATTGTACCCGCAAGGGCCACAAGCAGAACGTAAAGCTATGGGCCAAATGGGAATTGCAGATGGTTTGCTCGGAAATAAAAAACCCGGGCTTCCGTGGGAAGTCCGGGTCTCAAATTCAAGGTAGCCCGTACCAGATTCGAACTGGTGATCTCCGCCTTGAGAGGGCGGCGTCCTAAACCGCTAGACGAACGGGCCACATGACATCTGCACTGCCGTGCTGCGAGGAAATATATTACGGGACAAAAAACATCAGCGCAAGAAGAAATTCCAAATTGCCGAAAAAATTGTCGGCAGGTTATGGAACGCGCAGGTCAACTGGTTAGCTAGTTCAAGTTGAGATGAGCCAGGAGGGCTTCGCGGTTGTTGGGGATGTTGTCTTCGATCACGGCGTCGAGGGCAGCGTTGAGAAGCTGCCCCAGCTCCGGCCCCGGCTTGACGCCGGCGCGGATCAGATCGCCACCATTGATGGCAAGCATCTTGAGTGTATAGGGCTCCCCCGCCTGCAGCAGATCGTGGGCGAGCGTACGCATCTCCTCGATCGTCTCGACGTAATAGAAGCACGAGGGCGCCTTGCCGAGCGTGTCGGCACGCTTAAGGTCCATGAGCTCGTCCATCAGACGCGGCGTATCGACACCCTCGCCCGAAAGCGCGCGCATCATATTGAGCAGGCAGGAGCGCTCGGGGCGCAGCGGCTTGTCATGGTATTTGATCAGCAGGCACACATCGCGCACCAAATCGTGCGAGAGCGCCAGGCGATCCATGATGACACGCGCCTTCTTGGCGCCGAGCTCGGGATGACCGTAGAAGTGGCCGCTGCCGTCGTGATCGACCGTAAAGCACTCGGGTTTGGAAACGTCGTGCAAAAACGCAGCCCACATAAGGCTCGACGAGGGCGCGACGCCGTCGCACAGCGCCAGCTCCCCTGCCACCGTCAGCACGCGGGCGATATGCTCGTAGACGTTAAACGCATGATAGACGCTGCGTTGATCAAACCCGCGAGCGGACGCGAGCTCGGGCACGGCGGCGCAAACAAGCTCGGGGTAGCGCAGCATCGCGTCTCCCCCATGGCCGGTCGAAAGGATACCCTCGAGCTCAATGCCCACGCGCTCGCGCGCCACAGCATCGAGCAGCGGCGCGCACTCGGCAAGCGCCTGTTTAGTCTTAGGCTCGATCATAAAATCCAGACGGCAGGCAAAACGCACCGCGCGCAGCATGCGAAGCGCGTCCTCGTTAAAACGACGCTTGGGATCTCCAACGGCGCGGATGAGCTTGCGGTCTAGGTCGCCCTGACCATCGTAGCGGTCGACAAGACCACGCTCGGGATGCCAGGCCATAGCGTTAACGGTAAAGTCACGACGCGCCAGATCGTCCTCAAGCGACGCCGCACGCTCCACACTCTGGGGATGGCGGCCGTCGGTGTAAAAGCCGTCTAGGCGGTAGGTGGTGACCTCAATGCGCTCATCATCGCAAATAGCCGTGATGCCGCCAAATTTTATGCCCGACTCAACCACGGCAATATCAGCCGCTTCGAGCGCCTCTTTGGACTCCTGCCACAGGCCGCTGCAGCACATGTCAACATCGTGGCTGGGGCGTCCCATCAGGGCATCACGTACCCAACCGCCCACGTACCAAGCCTCAAGCCCTGCTGCCTCAAGCGCACGCAGGACACGGATAGAGGCATCGGTCGGCTGCGTACCGTTGAGCGAAACATTGCACATGCCTATGGCCTCCTGCGACTATCAAATTGGCTATCGATTGCGTCTGCAAGAAGTCTAGCAAGAAACAGCCTCCACTGCACACGCAAGTCCGATAAACAAAAACGCATCCGTCCTGGTCTAAGACGGATGCGAAATAATTGAACTATTCAGGCAAGGTGCCGGAACTAGCAAACCTGACGGATTGCAATACCCTTCTGATACTCATCGACCTTGGCAAAATCGCCCAGACCCGGGCACTCGACCACGTTGGCGCCGGTGGCCATCGAGAGGCGCAGGGCATCCTCGACGCGCTCGGGGGCGTCGTGCCACACGGACAGGAAGGCGGCCAGCGAGGAGTCGCCCGCGCAGACGGTCGACAGCAGCTTGACGTCGAAGGTGCGGTTGGCAAACCAGATGTGCTCGCCGTTGGAGAAGTACGCGCCGTCGCCGCCGAGCGTCAGCAGTACATTCTTAGCGCCCTTGGCGTGCAGCTCGGCCATGGCGCCCTTGACGGACTCGTCGTCGCCACCGCTCACCTTAATGCCAAAGATGTCGAGCAGCTCGTCGTCGTTAGGCTTAATGAGCAACGGCTCCATAGCAATGAGGTCGGCCAGCTGATGGCTCGAGATATCGAGCACGAACTCGGCGCCCTTCGCCTTCACGCGACGCAGGACCTCTGCCAGGAAGCTCTCGGAGGTGTTGGGGGGCAGCGAGCCGCTGATAACCAGGCAGGTCATGTCATCGAGCGAATCGATAAGCTCAAACATCTCCTGCTCGTTGGCTTCGTTGATGGCGGCACCGGCGTTGACCATGTTGTACTCGGTGTCGGGACCGGCGTTGAGGAACACGTTAACACGCGTGATTCCGTCAGTCCACACGGGCTTGACGGGCACGCCCAGGGCCTCGGCGCCCTTAACGATATACTCACCCGAGAAGCCGGCGAAGAAGCCCAGGATCGTGGTGTCGACGCCGTAGTGGTCGAGCGTAAACGAAACGTTGAGACCCTTGCCGTTGGGGGTGTAGACAGCGTTACGGGTGCGGGTAACGGTGTTGGCGGACAAGCCATCGCAGGAGATGTTGTAGTCAATAGCGGGATTTGCAGTAAGCGTGTAAATCATGAATGTTCCTTTCACGAAGCAACGTGTTAATGAAAGTATATTCCACGCTTCGGCAAAAGGCTACAACAACTCGGTGAACGGTGTGGAACGCGTGAAGCGCGGCTCCGAGGTTCGAGTGGGACAAAAAACGGCGCCCCGGTCGAAACTGAACTGCCTCCCATTTCTTGGACACGAGAAATGGGAGGCTTTTTATGCGTGTC
>URBS01000122.1 GCA_900546085.1 uncultured Collinsella sp. | reverse complement strand
CATACGAGATAAGCTAGTGACTGGAGTTCAGACGTGTGCTCTTCCGATCTCAGGCGATCGTCTTGTCGCACGTGAATCGCACCGAAGTTGTCGAGATTCCCGTGTGGCAGGCCGTCGGTCTTCCCTTGGCCGAGGACGCGGTGGCCGATATCGACATCTCGCCGTTTGCCAACAGCGCTATGGACGGATATGCCGTGCGCTCGGCGGATTTGGCGCAGGCATCTGGCGAGGCGCCGGTGACGCTCGACGTTATCGGACACGAGGCCGCGGGCCATGTGTTTGAGGGCGCAATCGGCGCGGGTGAGACGGTCCGCATCATGACGGGCGCGCCGGTGCCCGAGGGTGCCGATGCCGTTGTGAAATACGAGATCGTCGACGTGCTCGATGGCGACGGCAACGAGGGCTCGCACGTTCGCTTTTCGGCGCCGGCCAAGGTGGGGGAGAACGTTCGCTCGGCTGCCGAGGAGGCCCATGCCGGCGATGTTGTGATGCACGCTGGCGAGGTTGTGGCCCCGGCCGGCGCCGGTTTGCTGGCGAGCGCCGGTTACGCGAACGTTAGAGTGCACGCCGCCCCGCGCGTGGGCGTTTTCTCGCTGGGCACGGAGCTGGTCGCGCCCGGCCAGCTGCCGGCGCGTGGGCAGATTCGCGATTCCAATTCCTCGGCGTTAATGGCCGAGGCACTCGATGCTGGGGCCGACCCGGTGTTCTACGGCATTGCGCCCGACGACGAGCGGGCGATTGCCGAGCTTGTGCACCGCGCCGCGCAAGAGTGCGATTTTGTCATTACGAGCGGTGGCGCCTCGGCTGGCGACTACGACTACGTGACGGCGCTGGTTCGGCGCGAGGGCGAGGTGCTGTTCGATCGCATTTCGTTGCGTCCCGGCAAGGCCATTACGTTTGGCCTGCTCGGGGATAAGCCCTACCTGGGACTTTCAGGCAATCCGGCCGCGGCGTATGTAGGCTTTGAGATGCTTGCCCGTCCGGCGATCCGCAAGATGCGCGGTTTTGCCGAGGGTACGCGTCCCGTGCAGCAGGCGATATTGACGCACGGCGTGAAGAAGCGCCAGGACCGACGCTTCTTCGATCGCGCCACGGTTTTGCGCGACCCCGAGACCGGTGAGTTGTTGGTGACCGAGGCTAAGACGCAGAATTCGGCGCTGCTCGGCACGATGCAGCGGGCCAACTGCCTGCTGCGTATTGACGAAGGACCGTGCGAGCTCAAGGCGGGACATGTCGTAGACGTTGTTCGCGTCGATCTGCCCGAGGGCGCCGTGTTGTAGGAGGAATGCTGTGGAGTTGAAGATATCGATCGTGACGTGTTCGGACACGCGCGATCTTGCCCAGGACGAGGCTGGAGCCGCACTCGAGGAACTCATCGTGGCGCAGGGCTGGACGGTCGCCTCGCATGTGGTCGTGCGCGACGACGTCAGCGAGATCGGTGATGCCATTGTGGAAGCCGCCGATGAGTGTCACGCCAATGTCGTACTCACCTGCGGCGGCACGGGGCTTTCGATGCGCGACGTGACGCCCGAGGCGACGCGTACCGTTTGTGACCGCGATGTGCCGGGTATTGCCGAGGCAATCCGTGCGTACTCTATGACCAAGACGCGCCGCGCCATGCTCTCGCGCGCTATTTGCATGCAACGAGGTCATACACTTGTCGTAAACTTTCCCGGTTCTACGAAGGCCGCCCGCGAAAGCTGGGAGGCCATAGCGGACCAGCTGGAGCATGCGGCTCAGATGACAGCGGGCGGCGGACATACCAACTAAGCGGTTTACCTGCGGCGGGGCGACCTGAACGGCTGCTCCGCTTTTGTTTTCCGCCGAAGCGACGCCGAGGTGCACGGTAACTTGAAACTATATTCTCTGGCGAGAATAATTTCTCACTATCACTATTCCCGCAGAAGTATAATCTGATTGCAGAATAAAGCCCGCGGTGTGGCGTCCGGGCAAAACGTCCGAAAGGGTTGAATATGTTCGATATGGTTTCACGCCGCGGTTTCATCTCGCTTTCTGCTGCCGCTGCCGCCGGCCTTGGCCTTGCTGGTTGCTCGGGCAACAAGTCTTCCGAGCCCGCCGGCTCCGATGCCGGCTCCGCCAAGGCATCTTCCAAGAAGGAAACCGTCGAGCTTCAGGTCTTCGCTGCCAACTCGCTCGAGAAGGCTCTGCCCGAGGTTCAGGAGCTCTACACCGACCAGACCGGTACCACCTTTGCCGACACGCAGTTTAAGGGCTCCGGCGACCTCGTCGAGCAGATGCGTGCCGGCGCCACGGTCGACGTGCTCATCACCGCTTCCAAGGGCACCATGGATGACGCTGAGACCGTCGAGCTCGTCGATGCCGACACGCGTGAGGATATGTTCGTCAACGACCTCGTGATCATTCGTGCCGAGGGCTCCGACACCAAGGTCGAGGCCATCGCCGACGTCGCGAATCTGGACGGCAAGATCGCCATCGGCGACGCCAAGACCGTCCCCGCCGGCAAGTACGCCAACCAGGCGTTGGCTTCCGTGGGCCTCTACACCGGCACCGAAGGCGACGACGGCGAGTATGCTCCCGAGATCGCCGACAAGGTCGCACTGGCCGACAAAGTTGGTACCGCTGCCGCCTATGTGTCCACAGGCGACTGCGTGGCCGGTTTTGTCTACAGCTCCGATATCTTCCGCTACGACGGCATCGAGGAGGCGTTCGTGTGTCCCGAGGACTCGCACAAGCCCATCGTGTATCCGGGCGCCGTTGCCGAGAGCTCCGAACATGCCGACGAGGCTAAGGCGTTCATCGACTTTTGCCTGTCCAACAAGAAGGCTCAGAAGATTTGGGCTAAGTACGGCTTTGAGCTTTCCGCGTAGTGCGGCTTGGCGCGATAATTCCATCGTTTTGTGTTTCACTCCGTCCTTGTATTCGCTTGGAGCTTTTCGTGCTTAATAGATTCCGCATGCTTGTCGCCTGTGCTTTGACCTTCGCGCTTTGCTGGGTGCCGGGATTTGCGTTTGCTGGGGACGCTGAGGACGGGGCCCAGGTTGCTGCGACCGCTCATGGGCTTTCCTATGGGATCGAGGGTTTTGAGCGGTTGGCCAAGGGGACCGCTCGTGCCATGGAGGGCCAGCCTGAGGGCTTCCGGTTTCCCGTTGACGAGGACGTGGACCTTGTAGTGGCGCCTGCTGCCGATCGCGTTGTGGTGTGGATATCGCCCAAGGCGGTCGAGAAGTTTGGATTGGATCCGCAGGACAACGAGTGCGTATCGGGTCTCAAGGCCCTCGTCTGCGAGCTCGACAGCGCAAACTCCATGGGAGGTGCGCAGCTAGGGGACGTTGATCTTCCTTGGTATGTTACGGCGGAAACAACGTTTGATGCCGGCGGTTATACCTATGGCTTTGACGAGCGCGGTGCGGATGGGGACCGCTATGTGGTGATTGCATCGGCCTCGGGTGATGCCAAGGGCGGCGCGCGTTGGCTTGATAGCGCTCAAATGGTAGAGGCATCGTCTGTCGTGTTGCGGGATGAGCAGGGGCCCTTGACCTCTCTGGCCTCCTTTTTAGGCGGCATCGACTACCGCCCGTTTTGGGTGTCTATCAAAACGAGCGGCCTTGCCCTGCTGATCTCCTTTGCGCTGGGCTTGTTTGCCGCGTGGAAGACTATGGGTACCTCGAGTCGCATCAAGGGCCTGCTCGATTCGGTCTTTACGATTCCTATGGTGCTGCCGCCCACGGTCTGCGGCTTTCTGCTCCTCATGCTGTTTGGCCGCTCGACCGGGGTGGGCCAGTGGCTGATCGCGCGCGGCATCTCGATCGTCTTTACCTGGCCCGCGGCGGTTATTTCGGCCGTCGTTGTGTCGTTTCCGCTGGTCTACCGCACAGCGCTCGGAGCCTTCGAGAGCCTCGACACGCAGATGCTCGACGCCGCACGAACCCTGGGATGGTCCGAGCTTCGCATCTTCACCAAGCTTATGATGCCGCTCGGCTGGCCCTCAATCGCGGCGGGCACGGTGCTCGCCTTCGCTCGCGCGATGGGCGAGTTTGGCTGCACGCTGTTCTTTGCGGGCAACTACGCCGGCATTACGCAGACCATTCCCATTGCGATTTACTTTGAGTGGATGGGCGGCAATACGTCGGTGGCTCTCTTTTGGGTCGTGGTCGTAATAGCGTTCAGCTTCCTGGTCATCCTATTCATCAACATGTACACGGCGCATTCTCAAAAGTATCGCGAGCGGGGCCTTTCCCGTGCGGAGCGCAAGCAGGCCAAAGAGCTCGCCGGACAGGGCGATTCGCTTGACCCGGTGGGCGGTGATGCCTTGCGTATCGATCGCGAGGCGCTGGCCGAGCTTATGCGCGATGGCGCGGTCGCAAAGGGAGGTCGATAAGCCATGTCGCTCGTTCTGGATATCAAAAAGCGCTATCCGGGCTTTACCCTCGACATTCAGCTCGATGCCGGCGAGGAGCGTGTGGCGCTGCTGGGCGCCTCGGGTTGCGGCAAGAGCTGCACGTTGCGCTGCATTGCCGGCGTGGAGACACCCGACGAGGGCAAGATCGTCGTCAACGGCGTGACCTTTTTTGACTCGGCGGCGGGTATCAACCTGTCGCCCCAGGAGCGAAAATGCGCCCTGCTGTTCCAAAACTATCAGCTGTTTCCCAACATGACGGTGGCCGATAACGTTTGCGCCGGTGTTAAGGATGCGGGTGACGCCGCCGCGCGCAAAAAGCTCGCCGAGCGTTATCTGGGCATTTTCGGTCTGGCCGATTTTGTCGACCGCTACCCCGTGCGCCTCTCGGGCGGTCAGCAGCAACGCGTGGCGCTTGCGCGCATGGTGGCGGCGCATCCGGGCATCTTTATGTTCGATGAGCCCATGAGCGCGCTCGACGCGTATCTCAAGAGCGCGCTCGAACAGAACATGCTCGACCTGTTCGATGTGTGCAACCGTACCGTGCTCTACGTGAGCCACGACATCGACGAAGCGTGCCGCCTGTGCCGGCGCATTTGTGTGATGCACGACGGGCATATGGAGGAGATCGGCTCCGTCGAGGACGTGGTCCGCCGGCCGCAAACCTTGGCTGCGCTGCGCCTGACGGGCTGCAAGAATACGAGCCGCGCGCGCAAGATCGGCGACGAAGAAGTTGAGGCCCTCGACTGGGGCATGACCTTCAACGTGGGCCGTGAGGTTCCCGATAACGTGGCGTACCTGGGTATTCGTGCGAGCTACTTCCATGTGGACAACCGTGCTGAGCGGGGTCGCA
>URBS01000121.1 GCA_900546085.1 uncultured Collinsella sp. | reverse complement strand
ATCTTTCCGCAGGACGGCAGGACCCCCGCCGCACGAAGTGCGCAGCGGGGGTCCTGCCATGTCCGAGGACGATTTGGGGGCAAAGCGCCTGGCCTCCCCGGCGGGTATAAGGTACGGCGACTACAGGTATTCGATCTGGGCGCCTTCCGTGTCGCATGTCAGAATATGCGTCTCACACTTGGGGAACTGCTCGCGCAGCTTGACCTGCAGGAACTTGGCTACGATGGTGTCATCGGTTACGGCCATGAGGGTTGAGCCCGAACCGCTGATCCAGATGGTCTTGGCGCCTCCGTTAAAGCAGGTGTCGCGCACGGCGTTGTAGTCGGGGATGAGGCGGCGGCGATAGGGCTCCTGGATGCGGTCGTCATTGGCGGCGGCAATCAGGTCAAGGTCGCCGGTCTCCAGGCCGCGCGTCATGCCGGCGATGCGGCCCATTTGCCACACGGCGGTGGAGAGCGGAATCTCCTGCGGCACGACTTTGCGTGCCTCGCTCGTGTGCACCTCGTAGGGCGGAATCACAGTAATAAAACGAAGCTTGTTGCTTACCTCGTAGCGCAGGCACTGGGGCAGCGAGTCGGTCGGCGTAAAGGAGCAGACGGCGCCGCCCAAGATAGCGGGGGCGACGTTATCGGGATGGCCCTCGACCTCGGTGGCGATGCGGACGAGCTCGGCGCGGTCGACGGTGTGGCCTGTCAGCGCGGCGGCAGCCATAATGCCAGCGACGACGCAGGTGGAGCTGGAACCCAGGCCGCGGGCGACGGGCACGTCGGTCTGAATGTCGATAGCGACGGGGAAGGCTGGCTCGCCCCAGGCGGCCAGAGCATCGACAAAGCTCACATAGACCAGGTTATTCTCGTCTTGGAACTCCTCGGGGCAGCCCGTGATGGTGAGCTTGTCGGCGCGCTCAAAGGTGAAGTGCGAGTAGAGGCTGACGGCCATGCCGAGGGTATCGTAGCCGATGCCTAGGTTGGCGCTCGTTGCTGGGACGGTGATTTTGATCATGTGAGTCCTCCTAGCGTGCCTGGCTGTTTAGTTCGCTGCTCGGGCAGTCCTGCGCAAGACGGAAAGCACATTAAGTGCTTTCCTTTGCGTGCGGAACTCGCGACGAACTAAACAGCCAGGCACGCTGTGCGCGTTCGTCATCATCCCGGGGTGTATCTGATAAAAGAAGGTGCGCCGGCTTAACGCCGGCGCTTAATAAGGGGTTTAGTTGGTAGCCATCTTTTTTGCTGCAGACTCTACGTAGTTGGCCATGTCGGCTACGTCGCAGACGTCTTCGAAGCGGACGGGTTTGGATTCGAGTTCGGCGAGCTGGGTCGGGGCGACCGTGTTGGTGGCCTGCTCGAGCACGCGCATGGCTTCAAAGTCGTCCTCGGGAACGTCGAGCCCCAAGGCGTCGCAGCAGGCGCGCGGGAACTTGTAGGGGCTGGCGGTCGAAAGCAGCACGCGGGCCTTGGCGCCCTCGGCGGGGGTGACTTTTTCAAAGACGTGATAGCCGCAGGCGGTGTGCGGGTCGATCACATAGCCGTTTGCATCCCAGCAGCTCTTGATGGCAGCGCGGACCTCGTCCTCGCTGGCCCAGCCGCAGCCAAAGACGCTCTGAATCTTTGCCAGCAGGTCGGCGGGAACCTCGTAGCGGCCGGTCTGTGCCAGCTGCTCCATAAGGCCGGCAACGAGTTCGCAGTCGCCATCGGATAGGAAGTAGAGCATACGCTCCAGGTTGGAGCTGATGAGGATGTCCATCGACGGCGAGATGGTCGTGAAGAACGGACGGTTGCGGTCGTAGACGCCGGTGGTCAGGAAGTCAGCCAGAACGTTGTTCTTGTCGCTCGCGACGATGAGCTTGGCGACGGGCAGACCCATGCGCTTGGCATAGTAGCCGGCCAGGATATCGCCAAAGTTGCCGGTCGGCACGCAGAACTCCACGGCATCGCCGGCCTTGATGGCGCCGGCGCGCAGCAGCTGCGCATAGGCGGCAAAGTAGTAGACAACCTGCGGCACCAGGCGGCCGACGTTGATGGAGTTGGCGCTCGAGAGCACCGTGCCGGCGGCCTCCAAGCGCTCGGCAAGTTCCTTATCGGCAAAGATGCGCTTGACGGCACTCTGGGCGTCGTCGAAGTTGCCGCGGATACCGCAGACGGCGACGTTATCGCCCTCCTGAGTGGACATCTGCAGGTTCTGGACGCGGCTGACCTTGCCCTCGGGATAAAAGACAGTGATGCCCGTGCCCGGAGCGTCGGCAAAGCCGGCGAGTGCTGCCTTGCCCGTGTCGCCCGACGTGGCGGTGACGATCATGATGCGCTCGGCGCCGCCGTCCTTGGCGGAGGTGCGGGCCATAAGGCGGGGGAGCATCTGCAGGGCGACGTCCTTGAAGGCGCTCGTGGGGCCGCCAAAGAGTTCCATCACATAGGTCTGAGGGGCGTCAGCGCCCGGCGCAGCGTCGAGTTTGACGAGCGGCGTAACCTCTTCGCTCGCGAACGTGCCGCGGTATGCCTCGTCGACACACGCCGAAATTTCTTCGGCCGTGTAATCATTCAGTAACATTCCCAACACATCTTGAGCGATTTCAAAGTACGATTTATCTGCAAGCGAGCTGATATCGACCTGCTGGGTGCCAAGCTCGTCCGAGACAAACAAACTCCCGTCGGGAGCGATGCCGGTGCGGATTGCCACCTTACTTGAGCACGATAAAGTGCGTCCTCGTGTACTATGATAAGTTCCCATATAACACTGCTCCTCGGATGCCTTGGTCCCAATCGGTGAACCCATGGTATCAGAGCGCGCAAAATAGGTTCGCAGAGGCTTTTTAGAAAGGTAACCTCCAGCCCATGATTAAGATTGCCAAGTTTGGCGGCTCGTCGGTCGCCGACGCCGAACACTTTAAGAAGATCAAGGCCATCGTCGATGCCGACCCGGCTCGCCGTTTTGTGGTGGTTTCCGCCTGCGGTCGCCGCTTTAAGGGCGACACCAAGGTGACCGACCTGCTCTACCTGGTTAACGCGCACGTTAAGTACCACGTGTCGTGCGAGGAACTGCTCGAGGACATTGGCCAGCGCTATTTTGATATCGCTGACGAGCTGGAGCTCACCTATCCCATCCGTGAGGAGTTTGCGGCCTTTGCCGAGCGTGCTCGCTCCGGTGGCTACTCTACTGAGGAGCTCGTAAGCCGCGGCGAGTACTTTACCGCTCGCCTGATGGCTGAGTACCTGGGCCTACCGTTCCTGGACGCCGCGACGGTTGTGGCGTTCCATCACGACGGTACGCTCAGCATGAACCGCACCTCCGAGCTGGTGCAGGAGTACGGCCAGCAGGGCGGCTTTGTTATGCCCGGCTTCTATGGCGCGACGCGTGAGGGCCAGATCAAGCTGCTCGATCGTGGCGGCGGCGATATCTCGGGCTCGATCCTGGCCAAGTGCCTGGGCGCCGACCTGTACGAGAACTGGACCGACGTTTCGGGCTTCTATTCTGCCGATCCGCGTATTGTTCCCGAGGCCCAGCCCATTGCGCGCGTTACCTACGAGGAGCTACGCGAGCTTTCGTACATGGGCGCAAGCGTCCTGCACGAGGAAGCTGTGTTCCCCGTGCGCGAGGCTGGTATTCCGCTGGTCATCAAGAACACCAATGCGCCGCAGGACCCCGGCACCATCATTAGCGAGACGGCTGACGAGGGCGAGGCAGAGCCCATCATTACCGGCGTGACCGGCAAGCGCGGCTTTGTCGCCATCAACGTTGCCCGCGACCGCACCAAGCCGCGTGTCGGCTTTATGCGCCGCGCGCTTTCGGTCTTCGAGCGCTATGACGTTTCCGTCGAGCACATGCCCACCGGCGTCGACCGCTTTGGTGCCGTGGTGCAGGAGCAGGACGTTCATGATTCGCTGTACTCGCTTGTGGGCGACATTCAGCAGGAGGTCGAGCCGCTCGAGATCGAGGTCGTTGAGGGCTTGGCGCTCATCGCGACCGTCGGCCGTAACCTGCGCGGCCGCGCAGGTATCTCGGGCCACCTGTTTGGCATGCTTGGCCAGGCCGGCGTGAGCGTGCGTATGATTTCGCAGAGCTGTGACGAGATCAACATCATTATCGGTGTCGAGGAGAAGGACTTCGACCTGGCGATTCGGACCATTTACCGCGCCTTCTCCGATGAGAACGGCATTGTGAAGGTCTCCGACCTGGAGGCTCCCGCGCCGGTCGATCCCGCCCCGGCCGCGCTCCACAAGTAGCTGCTATCCCAGTAGATTTTTGGGACTTGCCTCAAAAATCTACGGCGGGGCGTTTCGTTTCGGTTTCGTTTCGACGGGGCGGGTTTCGTGCCCGCCCTGTTCTTGTATACACTGGCAACAGTAATCGGCCTGCTCGGCGTGCGGGCAAAAGCCACAGCCTTTAAAGGGGGAAGCATGAAACAGTACACGGTTGCTATTTTGGGCGCGACGGGAGCCGTGGGCACCCAGATGCTCGAGTGCCTCAACGAGCAGGAGTTCCCGGTTGGCAAGCTCAAGCTGCTGGCGAGCGCGCGCTCTGCGGGCAAGACCGTTGAGTTCCGCGGCGAGCAGGTTGTGATTGAGGAAGCTTGCCCCGAGGCCTTTGAGGGCTGCGACATCGTGCTCGGCGCCGCCGGCGACGATATTGCGAAGGAGCTGCTGCCCGAGGCCGTCAAGCGTGGCGCCGTCGTGGTAGACAACAGCCATGCCTTCCGCATGGACCCCGAGGTGCCGCTGGTCGTGCCCGAGATCAATGCCGACGATATCAAGTGGCATCACGGCCTTATCGCCAACCCCAACTGCGCGACCATCATCGGCCTGGTCCCCACGTGGCCACTGCACCAGCTCGCCGGCGTAAAGCGCATGATCGTGTCAACGTATCAGGCAGCTTCGGGCGCCGGTACCCCCGGTATGGCCGAGCTCGAGGCTCAGCTGGCCGCCCTGGGCCGTGGCGAGGAGATTCCCGAGCCGCGCGCCTTTGCCGCCCAGTTGGCGAGCAACCTGATTCCGCAGATTGGCGGTGTCAAGGAGGAGGGCTTTACCTCCGAGGAAATGAAGCTGCAAAACGAGGGCCGCAAGATCATGCACCTGCCCGAGCTGCGCGTGAACTGCACCTGCGTTCGCGTGCCCGTGCTGCGCTCGCACTCCGAGAGCATTACGCTCGAGTTTGAGCGCGATATTACGGTCGAGGAGGCTCGTGCTGCGCTGTCTGCCGCTCCGGGCGTGAAGCTGGTTGACGACATGAGCGCCGAGGATGCACACGACCGCTTCCCCATGCCGATGGACACCTCCGACCAGGATTTGATTTGGGTCGGCCGTGTGCGTCGCGACATCTCGAACCCCGAGGCCGCGCGCGGCATCACCTTCTGGTGCTGCGGCGACCAAATCCGTAAGGGCGCGGCAACCAACGCCGTCCAGATCGCTAAGCTGCTCTGCGAGTAGTGCGACCTGTCCGGCGGGGTCCGGGCTTAGTTTTCAGAACGTTCTCGACCATGTGTGGCGCCTTGTCCTGCTCCTTCGGAGCTG
>URBS01000120.1 GCA_900546085.1 uncultured Collinsella sp. | reverse complement strand
AAAACTGGGATGCGGTTTCCACAGAGCCCCTCAACGGGAAACCGCATCCCATTCCAAAGGCAAATTCCGGGACGCAGCTTCCGCAACCCCACCCATCCGGAAATCCCATCCCACTCCGCACACATCCGGGCATAGAACAATCAGCTTATTAGGCCTTCCATCAATAAAGGGGCGCCCTCGTGTCACGAAAAAAGCCTCGAGAATCTCGAGGCTTTCACGTTTGTATTATCTCGAGCGCGAGGCGACACGCCTACTCGCCCAGCACAGCCTTCTTGGCGGCTGCGGTCATGTTGTCCAGGTCCTCCTTGGTGGGGTGATCCTTTGCGGCAACCCAGTTGTCGAGCAGCATCTTAAATCGGGCGTTTTCGGGATCTTGCTCGAGCATTGCCTCGTAGCGCTGCTTAACCGCGGGACCCATCTTGCCCTGGCACATCGCCCAGCCCGCAAGCTCGGCATCCTCGGCCAGATTGGAAGTTACGCGGTCGACAATCTGCTGGTAATAGCTCTGGTCGGCCCCAAAGCCGCAGGTGCCAAACAGGAACACGCGCTTGCCGTGCAAGGCAGAGAGCAACGCCGCGACCGAAGGCGTGCACGCGCCCTTGTCGCACCAAAAACCGACGAGCACTGTGTCGGCCGTGCAGGCGCCCTGCGCCTCGAGCGCAACCTGATCTGCATCCGCATCGTCGCTCAACGCCGCGGCATGGACAAACTCAACACCCGCAGCCTGCAGAGCGCGCTTGATCGCGCCCGAAACCATCCTGGTATTACCGCTCTTGCTGTTAACCACCAAAGAGCACGTCATAGTCACGTTGCCTCGTTTCCCCCAAAACTAAAGCCACTAATGCAATTTATTAGATGAATATCTTAGTACTATCGACGCAGATGTAAACCATCTGCCGCTAATCGGCAGCCCCTACTGGGCCCTACTGGGCAAACTGGCTACGATAAAGCTCGGCATAGAAGCCGCCTGCCGCTAGCAGCTCGTCATGCGTGCCGTGCTCGATAATCTGGCCGTCGCGCATGACCAGAATGCAATCGGCGTTTCGAATCGTCGACAGACGGTGCGCCACGACAAAGCTCGTGCGACCGGCCATGAGCTCGTCGAATGCCGCCTGCACCTGCAGCTCGGTGCGGGTATCGATGCTCGAGGTCGCCTCGTCCAGCAGCAAAATCGCCGGATCGGTGAGCATGACGCGCGCGATGCACAGCAGCTGTTTTTGACCCTGGCTAAACGTGCCGCCGTCCTCGCCGATGACCGTATCGTAGCCGCCTGGCAGCTGCACGATAAACTTGTGCGCATGCGCGCGCTTGGCCGCCTCGATAACCTGTTCGCGCGTGGCATCGGGACAACCGTAGGCGATGTTTTCGGCCACGGTGCCCTCGAACAGCCAGGTATCCTGCAGCACCATGCCAAAGGCACGGCGCAGGCTCGAGCGCGTGTAGCCGCGCGAAGCCTTGCCATCGACCGCGATGCGCCCGGCATCGATATCGTAAAAACGCAACAGCAAATTGATGAGCGTCGTCTTGCCGCAGCCCGTGGGGCCAACGAGGGCAAAGCGCATGCCGGGCTTGGCCTCGATGCAGATATCCTGCAGCAGCTTGCGATCGGGCACATAGCTAAAGTCCACGTGCTCAAAGGTCACCTCACCCTGCGGGGCGGCAAGTTCCACGGCGTCCGCCGCATCGGGCTCCTGCTCGCGCGCATCGAGCAACGCGAACATGCGGCGCGCCGAGGCGTACGCGGTCTGAATTTGCGTGATGACGTTCGTGACCTCGTTGAACGGCTTAGTGTACTGGTTAGCGTAGGACAGGAAGATCTGCACGCCGCCCACCGTGAGCGCCGCAGGCACGCCCGTGATCACGCCCGCGCAGCCAATCACGGCGACCACGGCGTAGATGATGTTATTGATAAAGCGCGTGCCGGGGTTGGAGAGCGAACCCATAAACTGCGCGCGCTCGCCTGCCGCATAAAGCTCGGCGTTGAGGGCGTCGAAGCGCTGCTGAGCGCTCGGGCCGTAGGCAAACGCGTCCACGAGCTTTTGCTCGCCCACATACCCCTCGATATGGCCGCCGAGCTGGCCCTGGATGCGCTGTTGGGCCGTAAAGCTCTTATTTGAGAGCTTGGCGATGGCGCTGGCCGCAAAGATGGAAAGCGGTGTGACGAGCACCACCACAAGCGTCATGGTCAGGTTAATGGAGAGCATAAACGCGAGCGTGCCAACGATGGTGATGACGCCGGTAAAGAGCTGGGTAAAGCCCTGTAGCAGACCGTCGCCCACCTGGTCGACGTCGTTGACCACGCGGCTCATAAGGTCGCCGTGGGCATGGCTGTCGATAAAGCTGAGCGGCATGCGGCTGAGCTTGTCGCTCGCCTCCACACGCATGTCGCGCACCGTCTCATAGGACAGGCGGTTGACGCAATAGCCCTGCAGCCACTGGAAGGCCGCGGCACCTACGACGACAATCGCGAGCTTGGTAACGAGCGGCAGCAGTGCATCGAAGTCCACTCGACCCGCCGCGACGATGAGGTCGATGCCCTCGCCGATGAGAATAGGTGTGTAGAGCTGCAAAATCACGGAGATGGCGGCGCTCACAAACGACGCCGTAAACGAAATACGGTGCGGACGGACGTAGCCCATCAGGCGGCGGGTCACCGCGCCCACGGGATAGCGCTCGGGATCGCCGGGCTGGCGCGGACCGTCTCCCAGGTCGTTGAGGCTATCGTTGCCGGACACGTTGGCCGTCATCGTGGCGACCGAACCGGAAGAAGTGTACGGATTCATTTAGCAGCCCTCCTTTGCGCGGGCGGATGCGGAGGCGATCTGGGCGCCTGGGGCTGACGTGGGCGCCGCACTCCTCTGCTGGCCCTCGAGTTCCTCGCGGCGCAGCTGCGACTGGCAAATCTCGCGATAGAGCTGGCAGCTTGCGTACAGCTCGTCGTGCGTACCCAGGCCCGCGACCGAGCCGTGGTCGAGCACGCAGATCATGTCGGCATCGCGCACGGTCGAGACGCGCTGACTCACGATCACCGTGGTCAGCGGGAGCCCGCCCGCGGCGGCACCGCGTACGCTGCGCTCGCGAATGGCATGGCGAAGCGCCGCATCGGTCTTAAAGTCGAGCGCCGAGGCGGAGTCATCCATGATCAGAATCTGCGGCGAGCCCACCAGGGCGCGCGCGACGGTCAGGCGCTGGCGCTGACCGCCGCTAAAGTTCTTGCCGCCCGCCTCAACCGGAGCGTCAAGCCCCTGCGGCTTGTTGCGCACGAACTCGCTGGCCTGCGCTATATCGAGCGCCGCCCACAGCTCCTCATCGGTCGCCGACTCATCGCGCCAGGTTAGGTTGCTGCGGATCGTGCCGCTCACGAGCGACGCGCGCTGCGGTACGGTCGCGACCACATGGCGCAGCTGATCGAGCGGCCAGGCGCGCACGTCGGCACCCATTACGCTCACGCTGCCGATGCCCGTGTCGTACAGGCGCGGGATGAGCGAGACGAGCGTCGACTTACCGCTGCCCGTGCCGCCGATAATGCCGAGCGTTTTGCCCAGCGGGAGTTCCAGGGTTACGTCATTGACGGCGTTGGCAGCGCCCGCGCCAAAGGAGAAGCTCGCATGGCTCAAGCTCAGCGCGGGAACTGGAGCGACATTGCCCGGCTCGGGCAGTGCGACCGGCTCGTTGTCCTCGTCGGTGATGCTCGGCTCGCAATTGAGCACCTCGTTGATACGCGACGCGCTGGCGCTCGCCTTGGTAAAGACCACGACCAGGTTGGCGACATACACGATGGAGGTCAGGGTCTGCGTCATGTAGTTCACAAACGCCATGACCTGACCCTGCGTGAGCTCACCCACGTTGACCTGGATGCCACCCACCCACAGGATGGCGCACACGCCCAGGTTCATCACCAAAAACGTGACGGGATTAAGGATCGACGAGAGCTTACCCACCGCGATGGCAGTATTGGCCTGGTCATCGGCAGCTTGGGCAAAGCGCTCGCGCTCGTGGTCCTCGCGCACGAAGGCGCGAACCACGCGAGCGCCTGAAAGGCCTTCGCGGCAGATAAGCGCGATGCGGTCGAGCTTTGCCTGCAGCTGCTTGTAGTACGGGATGCAGCGCGCCATGACAAACCAAAACACCAGGCCGATAGCGGGCGTGCAGATCAAAAAGATGATGCCGAGCTTAAGGTCGATGGCAAGGGCCGCGCACATGGAGCCCACCGCCAAGAAGGGCCAGCGGATGAGCATGCGCACGCCCAGCGCCACGGCGAGCTGAACCTGGTTGACGTCGTTGGTAATGCGCGTGATGAGCGACGGCGTGCCAAAGCGATCGAGCTCGGCATAGCTCAGCTTGTTGATGTGCTGGTAGAGCGCGCCGCGAATGTCGGTGCCCATGCCCTGCGAGGTGAGCGCCGCCATCTTTTGGCAAACGAGCGTAAACGAGATGCCGATCACAGCCATGGCGGCAAGCACCATGCCGTAGTGGACGACGGCGTCCACGTCGTGCGAGCCAATGCCCTTATCGATCATCTGGGCAATCACCAGCGGCGTCAGCAGGTCAAAGATCACTTCGATCAACTTGCATGCAGGGCCGATCACCATATAGCGGCGAAACTTACCACCAAAACGCCTGAGCAACTCAATCATGTATAGGCGCTCCCTATCATCATCCACATTCAATTCGAACCATGATAGTACCGCCACCCCAAAAGAAGCGTAAACAACTCGTCATTTCTAATGGGGTTCGGTTTCCAAAGAAGCGGAGAGGCACGCGCACACCCAGCCAGTGTCGGGTCGACCACTTGGTATACTTACATTAGTGCTACCAAGTTAGTCGCCGACCCTTGAAATGAGGTGCCGAGATGAACGACATTCTCGCAAGAAGAGCAAGACGAGCAACTGTGGGCATCGCCCTTTCCGCGGCACTTGTCGCGGGAATCGCCCCCGCAACGGCGATCGCGGCAGAAACCAGTTCCCCCACCGGTGCAGTTGCCTTGCAGACGGAAGATGCGGCCGCCGCAAAAGAAAAAGCGTATGCAGCCATGCAGGAAGCGCTCAAAAACCTCGAAGCCGCAAAAGACGCCGCAAGTCCCGAGAAAATTGCGGAAATCAATGGTAAAATTGCCGTTTTTCAAGAGCACTACGACACTTATTTGGCGCAAGCCGCCACATATAAGGAATCCCTTCCTACCATGCAAGCGAACGTCAATGCAGCCCAAGCCAAATACGATGAGGCCCGCAACCGGACAAGCGGCCTTGAGGCAGAATTAAATAAGGCAATCGCCAACAGGGCTTCTGGCGAAACTATTAGGCAGCTCCAACTGGCGATCACAGATGCAGAATCGGAAGAAAAATATTGTGAAGAAAAGATTGCCCGCTGCCGAATGCGCCTCGAAAATCATAAAAGACGGATTTATTTCTTTGAAAGCGAAGTAGAGTTTAATAAAACCCATCTCGACGGAGAAACAGCCAAGCGGGATGCGCTCCTCGACAATTTGAAAAAAGCGCAAACGGCCTATGACGACGCCCGCAAGGCATACGAAGAGGCGAAAGCCGCGGCAGACAAGGCCACCTCGCCCGAGATAACGCAACCGACCGAGACGACACCGCCCGCCGGCTCAGCGCAGCCGGCCGA
>URBS01000119.1 GCA_900546085.1 uncultured Collinsella sp. | reverse complement strand
CACGGCTTTCTCCAAATAGGATTGCTGCGAGGGGGTCAGGTCGTCGTCAAAAATAACGACATCGGCATCCATGCGATGCACCAGGCCGCACAGCTCTTCAACCTTACCGGAACCGATAAACGATTTAGGATACGGCTTTACCAAACGCTGCGACAAGCGTGCCACGCACTGGGCACCAGCTGTGTGGGCAAGACGCTCCAGCTCATCAAGCGAGCGATCGAGCGGCCATGCATTGTCGCGCCACTCAACACCAACTAAAATGGCACGCTCGGGCTCGGGTGCCGTGGGAACAAGGGGGAAACGGGGCATTAGGCAGCCTCAATACGATGCAGGATATCCTCAACGACCTCATCGATCGTACATTCATCCATATCAAACCACACGATACGGTCATCGCGCTTAAACCACGAAAGCTGACGCTTGGCATAACGACGCGAACGCATCTTAATGAGTTCGAGAGCCTCATCCATGCTCATCACGCCATTGAAAGCATCAATGATCTCTTTATAGCCAATTGCCTGCATCGACGTCAGGGCATCTCCCAGCCCCTGGCCCATAAGACCGCGGACCTCATCGACAAGACCCTGCTCAAACATCAGATCGACGCGCTGGTTAATGCGCTCGTAGAGCACCTCGCGATTACGCGTCAGACCAAACCATAGGGCATGATAATGCTCGTGCGGAACACTAAACTGCGACTTTTGCTGCGCATAGGAGACGCCATCATCATGCATCTCGAGCGCACGAATCACACGGCGCACGTTATGGGGATGAATAACAGCAGCCGATTCTGGATCGCGCTCGGCAAGCAAGGCATGCAGTTCTTCCTCGCCAATAAACTCGGCAAGCTCCTGATAGCCCGCACGACGATCGTCCTCAAGTTCACCCGAGGGAAAGTCCATCTCATCGAGGGCTGCCTTGAGATATAGCCCCGTACCTCCGCAAAAAACCGGCAGGCAACCCGAACCAAGGAGACGTTCAACATGCGCGCGAGCGTCAGCCTGATAAAGCGCAGCAGAATATGCCACACCCGGCTCTACAATGTCGACGAGACGCAGCGGCGCCGTGCACTCATCGGGCGCCATCTTTGCGGTACCGATGTCCATGCCGCGATAGATTTGCATCGCATCGCACGACAGCACTTCGGACGAAAGACGAGCTGCCAAACGGTCGGCAACATCGCTCTTACCAACCGCCGTCGGACCGACGATTGCAACGGCGGAAAGACCTGCCCCGGGAGCAACCATTAGCGAGGCTCGCCCACAACGGAGCCGGACAAATACCAGGTCTTGGCAACGTCAACGTCAACATCAACGATCTTGCCAACAAGCTGATCGATGCTGTAACCCTCGGGGATAGGCGCGTGCACAGTCTGATTCTTGGGACTCTTGCCCAGCAGGACCGCGTCGTTCTTTTTACTCGTTCCCTCAATGAGCGCCGGAACCACAGTATGAAGCTCACCCTGGTTATACTCGTGTGCCGTGGTCTCGATAACCTTAACCAGACGGTTGAAACGCTCGAGAATAACCTCATGCGGCGTAGGATCGTCAATCTCGGCGGCCGGGGTACCGGCACGCTTGGAATAGATGAAGGTATAGGCCTGAGCATAGCGGACCGTCTCGGCAAGCGAGAGCGTCTGCTCAAAGTCTTCTTCAGTCTCGCCCGGGAAGCCAACGATAATGTCGGTCGAGAGCGCGATATCGGGCATGCGGTTGCGAATGCGATCGACAAGGCCCAGATAGTCCTCGCGTGTATAACGGCGATTCATCTCTTTGAGGATCCGCGTCGAACCGGACTGGACGGCCAAGTGCAGCTGCGGCATTACGGCAGGGGTCTCGGCCATGGCGTCGATGGTCTCGGGCAACAGGTCCTTGGGATGCGAAGACGTAAAGAAGATGCGCTCCACGCCCGTATCGCCCACGGCACGCAGCAGATCGGCAAAACGCGGCTTGCCAAACAGATCGCGACCATATGAGTTAACGTTTTGGCCCAGCAGCGTAATCTCACGCACGCCCTGGCGCACCAAACCGGTCACCTCGTCGACAATCTCCTCGAAGGGGCGGCTCTTTTCGCGACCGCGCACGTACGGCACGATGCAATAGGTGCAGAAATTATTGCAGCCCGTCATGATGGGCACCCAGGCGTGATACTGAGTCTCGCGATGCCACGGCATGCTCATGGCATCCGTATCCTCATGCTCATTGGTGCGGATATGACGCTTACCATCAAGGAACGCCTCGGCAATGAGCTCGGCCACATGTGCAATGGAATGCGTGCCAAAGATGACATTGACGTTATCGACGTTGGTGAGCAGGCCCTCGCCATCGCGCTGCGCGATGCAACCGCCAACGGCAACCACGCGCTTGCCCGAAGGCGAAGGCGGCAAGCTTTTGCAGGAATTGCACTGACCGTACAGGCGAGTATCGGCGGCCTCGCGCACGCAGCACGTCATGAAGACAACGATATCGGCATGCGCGGGATCGAGCGCCATGAGGCAGCCATACGAATCAAGCAGACCGCTCACACGCTCGGAGTCGTGCTGATTCATCTGGCAGCCAAAGGTGCGGATAAAGTAGGTTTTACCGGCAAGAATATCGCGTACGGAACGCTGGTCCATGTGCATAAGTCCTAACGATGGGGAGCGAAACAAGGCAAGCAGAAGCTATGCCACAGGCTTAACATCATCCATGACGACGTTATCCATAGCAGCTCGATTGATCTGGTGAACGTAGATAGAAAGGCGGATGGCCGTACGCGACTCCCCGTTAATGAGGATGTCGGAGAACACGGGCGCGCAGGAAATATCAAAACCGGTTGGAATCAAAAAACCGCGCGCGATAGCAACGGCCTTAATTGCCTGGTTGACGGCACCGGCGCCGACACACTGGATGTTGACGGGTACACCATCCTTGACCATACCGGCAATGGCGCCGGCAACGGACGCGGGCGATGATTTGCTTGATACCTTCAGGCAATCCATGAAGAAACTCCTGCATTTAAAAGTACGTTTTAACTGCAATAACTGTATCGTACCGAGTGGACTCGGTAAAGGCACTATTCCTCTTTGGCAAGATCGAAGGTCACGGTGATTCGATCACGCGAAACACGAATCTTTGGGTCGCCGCAAAGGTTGAGATAGTACCGGGCAGCAAGATCATTAAAGTCGCGTTCCACAGCGCGCGAAAACTGTGCCATGTCATCCTTGGCAATACGTAGCCCGCGACGATCCTTCGCGAGATCGACAGGAGCCGGCGCATGCGAGGACGAATCACGCTCGCGCAGCAGACGCGCGGTCACACCGCGAACGGGCTTAATCTGCCCTGCCAAAATGCGATGGGCCGTGCGCTCGGACATCTCAAGACCCAAACCCGAACAGATACGGATAAAGTCCTCGGCATCAGAGGCAAGGCCTAAACGATCGACAACCGGAAGCTCGCTCTCATCATCAATGAACAGGAGACGAGACGTATCAAGCCGGCTTGACGCCTGAGCATAAAGGGTCGCGGCAATCTCAGACGGAGAACCAAGATAGACATCACAACCACGCAACTCCTCGAGCGCAAACTCACAAGCAGCGCGAATAATATTATGCGGACCGCGAGCACAGACATAACGTCCGTCCTCATCCTTGACGGCCTGGGGCCAGCTGGACTGATCGGCACGCTCACTGAGGCGGTCGGCCGCGACGCTCACCTTAAAGGCTGAACCAAGATCGACACCGGACGTGACCACACGGGCCTCATCGGTGTTCTGCTTGATCGAAAACAATGCCATGCCACGACCGTGAACGCCCCAACGGTCCATCTTCATGCTCTCGAGCTTAGAGGTAACGCGGGCATCGAAGATTCGCTCTTGCATATCCTGCGGAACGCCCGAACCGTTATCCAGAAAGACAAGCGTGCGGACGCCGTCTTCCTTGGACGTGGCGAGATAGACCTTGTCGGCGCCGGCATCGCGAGCATTACGGAGCATTTCGATGACGATATCCTCGACATGCTGAATGTCGTGCTTTGCCTGGCGCCGCTCGGCCTCCGAAACGCGGAGGCGGACATACCCCTCGCCAAGGTTCTCCTCGACGCGAAGGTTGCCCTCCCCCGACATCGACGCGATAAATGAGATGAGCTCGTTCGCGTCGCTCATGTTATTTAGCGATATCGACAGCGCGGCTCTCGCGAATCACGACGACGCGCACCTGACCGGGATACTCCATCTCTTCCTCGATCTGATGGGCGATATCGTGAGCCAGGACCGTGGACTGGGCATCGGAGATCTTGTCCGGCTGGACCATGACGTGGACCTCGCGACCAGCCTGCATGGCATAGGTGCGCTCGACGCCGTCATGGGAGTTGGCGATCTCCTCGAGCTTCTCAAGACGCTTGATGTAGTTCTCGGCAGACTCGCGACGGGCACCGGGGCGAGAGGCAGAGACAGCATCGGCGGCCTGCACCAGGACATCGAGCACCGTGTTGGGGTCGACATCGGCATGGTGAGCCTCGATAGCGTGGACGATAACGGGCTTCTCGCCATAACGGCGGGCCAGCTCGGCGCCGATGACGGCATGCGGGCCCTCGACGTCGTGGTCGATTGCCTTGCCCAGGTCGTGCAGCAGGCCGGCGCGTTTGGCGGTCACAACGTCCAGGCCAAGCTCGGAAGCCATCACACCGCACAGATCAGAAACCTCGAGGGAGTGCTGAAGCACGTTCTGACCAAACGATGTACGGTAGCGCAGGGCGCCAAGGGTCTTGACGATCTCGGGGTGCAGGTCGTGGATGCCGGTATCGAAGGCAGCCTGCTCGCCAGCCTCGCGCACGCGCTGCTGAACCAGGTCGGCAGCCTTGTGATACATCTCCTCGATGCGGGCGGGGTGAATGCGGCCGTCCGCGATGAGGTTCTCGAGGGCGACACGGGCGGTCTCACGACGGACCGGGTCGAAGCTCGAAAGAACGACGGTCTCGGGCGTGTCGTCGATCACGAGGTTGACGCCGGAAACCTGCTCGAAGGTCCGGATGTTGCGACCCTCGCGACCAATGATACGGCCCTTGAGGTCATCAGAGGGAATGTGCACGGAGGTAACGGTGACCTCGGCAGTGTGGTCGGCAGCGCAGCGCTGAATCGCCAGGGACAGAATCTCCTGGGCGGTCTTGTGGCACTCGGCGCGAACCTGCTGCTCGGACTCGCGAATGATCGTGGCGGCCTCGTGGGTGACCTCGCCGCGAACCTTATCGAGGAGCTCCTTGTGGGCATCCTCGCGGGTAAGGTCGGCGATACGCTCGAGCTCGGAGGTCTGCTTTGCGCAGAGCTCCTCGAGCTCACGAGAGCGCTTCTCGACCTGACCGGCCTGGCTGGAGAGCTGATGCTCGCGCTTGTCGAGAGCGTCGTTGCGGCGATCGAGGGATTCCTCGCGCTGCATCACGCGGTTCTCGAGCGTACGAATCTCGTTCTTACGCTGCTTGTCCTCGGCCTCGGCAGCCTGCTTGTTCTTGATGATCTCCTCTTTAGCCTCGAGCAGAGCCTCTTTTTTGAGGGTCTCGGCCTGACGCTTGGCATCACCGATCAGGGACTCAGCCTGTGCGTGTGCCGACTGGATTTTTTCGAGATCGGAAGAGCGTCGTGTAGGGAAAGAGTGTAGATCTCGGTGGTCGCC
>URBS01000118.1 GCA_900546085.1 uncultured Collinsella sp. | reverse complement strand
CTTCCAAAACCGACATTTTTCGGCATGTTTGGAGGCTGATGTACACGAATGTGAAATCCACCGCCGCCCAAAAGCGCCTTCCTCATCTCTGGACTCTCTATGCTTACGCTGGATAGACATCGCCGGAACGGGTATAGTATCGAAAGTTTTGTCGTTAACCAGCGGGGGAGTCCTGTGGGCATCAAAAAGAAGATCAAAAAGGAGCTTATCGGCACTTCCGATTACCCGTCGAATAAGATCTTTACGATCTCCAATTTCATCACCTTTACGCGCCTGATCCTCACCCTGGTATTTCTGTACCTGTTTGTGACGGATAACAACCGCGTCATCGCCATCGTTATCTACGCCGTTGCCGCCTCTACCGACTGGATGGACGGTCAGATCGCCCGCATGACCAAGACGGTCTCGTGGCTCGGCAAGGTCATGGATCCCATCTGCGACCGTGCGCTGCTGTTCACCGGCGTACTTGGGCTGGTGGTCCGCGGAGAGCTGCCCATCTGGGTCTGCGTGCTCATTATTGGCCGCGACATCTATCTGGGCATCGGCACGCTTATCGTTCGTCATTATCACCGTCGCCCCATCGATGTCGTCTTTCCCGGAAAGATTGCCACTGCACTGCTCATGACCGGCTTCTCGCTCATGCTGCTCGGGTTCCCCGTTATTGACGGCCTGCATCTTTTACCTTCAACCCTTACGGCCTTCCCGGGCCTCAACGGAAGCTCGGTGCCCCTCGGCATCTTCTTTGTGTACGGCGGCGTGATCTTCTCCATGCTCACGGCTGTCATCTATTCCATTAAGGGCGGAGTGGCCATTAAACAGGCTCTCGCGCATCCCGAGGACGAGGACATCGACTTTCTGAACCCTGAAATCGAAGACTGATTCGTTGGGGTATGATTACGTACGGTTCATTATTTGCGGCACGTCCGCGATAAGTTAGGGGTTGTCATGGACAACATGGTTAACAATATGCCTCAGAATGATAAGACTGCTGACGCTACCTGCGTATTCCGCGTGCCTTCAAGCGACGTCACCGTTCCCGACCTCATGGCCAACGTGCGCATCACCGCCCCCGTTCTGTCCATCGTCAAGGGTCCGCAGACTGGTGCCGCCTTTGAGCTCGAGGACGACGTGACCACCATCGGCCGCGATCCTGCGAACGGCATCTTCCTCAATGACATGACCGTATCGCGCAGCCACGCGCGCATTATCCGCGAGGGCCTCGGCGCTCGCATCGAGGACTTGGGCTCGCTCAATGGCACCTGGGTCGACGGTGCCATCGTCAATGCAGCCCCGCTGCACGACGGTTCTTCCGTCCAGATCGGTACGTTTACGCTCATCTACCACGAGAGCACGCCGGAGCGCATCGAAACCGGTGAGTAGGGCATGGCCGAACGCAACTATCTGAGTATCGGCCAAGTCGTCAACCTACTTCGAGGCGCATACCCCGATCTTTCGAACTCAAAAATTAGATTTCTAGAAGATGAGGGGCTCATTACCCCTCATCGTACGCCTAAGGGATACCGTCAGTACTCTAAGGAGGACGTTGATCGCCTGGAGGTCATCCTGCATTTGCAGAAGACCCGCTACATGCCGCTCAACGTGATTAAGCAGCGCTTGGAAAACGCCACGGACCTGTCAACGCTCGCTTACGAGGTGGGCTTGCTGTCCGATGTTCCGCTCAAGACGGAGCCCAAGGAGACTAAGCAAAAGCTGCATCCCATTGAGACCATTCCCGATATGCTGGGCGTCGAGATTTCGTTTATCCGCTCGCTCGCCGAGAACGACCTTATTCGCATCATCAAGAGTCCGCAGAATCGTGAGCTCGTCGATGGTCGCGATTTTCCGATCATCCGTTACTGCTCCGAGCTGTCACGCTTCCATATCGAGCCGCGCAACCTGCGTCAGTACGTGTCTTCCGCCAACCGCGAGTCCTCGATGTTTGAGCAGGTGCTCGTGAGCATGCTCGGAATGGATACCTCCGATGACGAGCGCGACGCCAAGCTCGAGCGTGCGTTTAAGAAGCTTCACGACCTGACGGAGGGCGTGCACACCGCGCTGCTCAAAAACCGCGTTTTTGAGTCGCTCAACGCCGTGGTCGAGGACGCCGACATCGATGCACTCGATGAGGAAATCGCTCGCTCCGAGTCCACCAAGGCCAAAAACGAAGAAACTGCCGCGCCGGCTTCGCACGAGGATTCTCTCGTAAAGCCGCTCAAGGTCGTCGCCCCTTCGCAATCCGGCACCGTCACCGCGGGCAAATAACAGCTGCTGATATTTCGGCAACCCATTGAAAGGTCATGCAATGTACGACTTCGAATCTCAAATCGTCGACATCCCCGACTATCCCGAGCCCGGAGTCATCTTTAAAGACATCACGCCGCTCTTTGGCAACCCCGAGGCGCTCAAAGCCATGACCGATGCCCTCGCCGAGCACTTTGCCGACATTGGAATCACCAAGGTCGTGGGTCCCGAGGCTCGCGGCTTTATGGTTGGCGTACCGGTGGCTGTGGCCCTTGGTGCCGGCTTTGTTCCCGCACGTAAACCGGGCAAGCTACCCCGCAAGACGGTGAGCCAGAGCTATGAGCTCGAATACGGCACCGACTCTATCGAGATCCATGCCGATGCCATTACCTCTAAAGATACCGTGTTGATTCTGGACGACTTGGTCGCGACGGGCGGAACCGTCGAGGCAACAGGTAAACTTGTGCGAGATATGGGCGCAAAGCTTGTGGGCTACGGGTGTATCCTTGAGCTTGCGTTTCTCAACCCGCGCGAGAAGCTCACGCCGACTGACGACGATGTTGAGCTCTTTAGCCTGGTGACGGTGGACTAGCCGTTACCCTTAGTTACTGGAAAGGAAGCTACATGCGCACAGCAAACACGCACAAAAACATGGCACGCTGCGCTGCTACGGCAACCCTCGCTTGTGTTTTGGGCTTGGGCCTCGCGGCTCCTGCCTACGCCGATACCGCATCCGACCTTGCCGCTGCTCGTACGAAGCTCGAGCAGATCGGTACCCAAACCCAGCAGATTTACGATGAGCTCGCCACGCAGACGCAGGCGCTCGATCAGACTGCTGGCGAGATCACGCAAAAGCAGCAGGAGATTGCTGACGGTCAGGCCAAGCTCTCGACCTATGTCGCCGGCGAGTACAAAACCGGCGGTCTGAGCCTGCTTCAGGTTCTGACGGGTGTCGATGATCTGAGCGATATGCTCAACCGTCTGTTCTACTACGGCAAAGTTTCCGATAAGCAGGCTCAGACCATTCAAGAGGTCAAGGAGCTTAAGCAGCAGCTCACCGATAAGCAGGCCGAGCAGGAAAAGAACGTCGCCGCTACGCAGAAAAAGGTCGACGAGCTTAACGCTCAGCAGGCTGAAGCCCAGAACGTCGTAAACTCCCTGGATTCACAGCTGCAGGCCGAGCTTGCCGCCGAGGCCGAGGCCAACGCCGCGCTGCAGGCCGGCATCAACGCCAGTACTGCCGAGAAGGCCACGGTGAGCAACGAGACTGCTGGTACGACCGAGAACACCAACAACGGTGGTCAGACCAGCAATAACAACAACCAGGGCGGCAACACTCCGGCTCCTACGCCGGCACCTGCTCCGACGCCGCAGCCCTCCACGCCTCCTCCGGCTCCGACGCCTTCTGCTCCGAGCCAGTCCGTCGATGGCGGTTCTGTTGTCTCGCGTGCATACAGCAAACTTGGTTGCGCCTATTCCTGGGGCGGAATTGGCCCGAACAGCTTCGACTGCTCTGGTTTTGTTAGCTATTGCCTCACTGGTCGCTATTGCCGCCTGGGCACCACGGGCACCTTTATGGGTTGGACGCGTGTGTCCGATCCGCAGCCCGGTGACGTTGTGGTCAACTCGTACCACACCGGCATTTACATCGGTGGTGGTCAGATGATTCATGCTTCCGACTACAACACGGGTGTTATCATCAGCTCCGTTGCCGCCGGCATGAACAACAACTATATCTTCGTTCGCTACTAAGTATTCAGATAAAGCAAACGGATATGGACCTCGTGGCTTTGAGCCATGGGGTCCATTCTTTTGCCTTTCGTGCAGGCCGCTATCTAGTTTTGAATACTAGATAGCGGCCCACTCGGTCTGCAAGATGGCTATAATTGTTTGAGAACAATTAGAAAGGACCCTCTATGAGCTGGGCACTTATCTCCGATTCAAGCTGCAACCTCCGCGATTGGCAACCAACCGCGCCCCATACCACCTTTGCATTTGCGCCCCTCAAAATTCGAGTGGGGGAGCGTGAATTCGTTGATGACCTTTCACTCGACGTTCATGAGCTCAACTGCGCTGTTCAGGCGGAGACGAACGCTTCTTCGAGCGCTTGTCCCAGCGTAGGGGAGTGGGCCGAGCTCTTCAAATTGGCCGACAAAACCATCTGCATGCCGATCTCTGAGGGCGTGTCGGGCAGCTACAACGCAGCAGCCACGGCTCGCGATATGGTTCTTGCCGAGGAGCCCGACCGGCAGATTCATCTAGTCAATTCGCGCGCAGCTGGCGGCAAAATGGACCTCATTTTCTTGCTGTTCGACCGCTATCTTGCAAGCAATCCGGATGTCTCATTCGAGGACGCTTGCGCATACTTCAATAGCCTTGAGCAGAACAGCAAAATCCTCTTCAGCTTGTGCAATTACGAAAACCTGGCCAAAGCCGGACGTATCCCTAAGGCAGCCGGCGTCATTGCCAACAAGCTCAATATTCGCATTTTGGGCACGGCGAGTGAGGCCGGTAAAATCGAACTCGTCGGACACACGCGTGGCGAAAAGAAGATGTTCAACAAGATCATCGACACCATGGAAGCCGAGGGTTTTACGGGCGGCGAGGTCGTCATCGACCATGTCGAGAATGAGGCAGGCGCCCAGGCACTTGCCAGCCGCATTGTGGAGCGCTGGCCAGGCTCCAAGACTATCATCATGCCCTGCAACGGCCTGGATTCCTATTACGCCGAGATGCATGGCCTCATCATCGGCTACGGCATGGGCGTAGCTTCGGGCAAATAACGTCCAACCAAGCAAAAATATGGGCGGGACAAAGCGACAGATGGCTCTTTGTCCCGCCCGTTTTATACGTCGGCTAGCTATTAAACCCGTTGAACTTGAGATAGCTCATTAGGTACGCCTTCGAAACGAAGGACGAAACCGCACTGCGCACAAGCAGCGACTCACGCGTTACCTGATGCGCCGTATCGGGAACCGGCGTCTGCTCGACGGAAAACGCCGCACGAATCGATGCCTCAAGTTGATCGACCACATAATCGAAGGCCGTTGGGGCATCGTAGCTCAAACGCTGAATGTTAAAGAGTGCCTGTACCGCAGCAATAGGTAGCACCTGCTTAAAGATGCAGATAGCGATCAGGCGGGCAATCTGCTCGCGACCATATTGCTTTTTGACCGGAGCAGGCACCAGGCCGACCTTCACGTAGTTATTGATCATCGACGGCGTAATGACGGGCTGCTCAACGCAGATGGACAGTGGCTCCATCCACAGCGCGACATACTCAATGACCTGGTCGCGGTAGAGCGTCACATTGGGCAACTGGTTATAGCGCGGCAGACTCAACGTATTGAGTTTACGCACGATATCGGACTGAATGAATGCATCGGGTAGCACCGTGGGCTGAATATCCTCGGGCTTAATGCTGACCGACGAATCGGACATCGGAATAACGTATTTAGCGTGGTTCATAAGAGGCCTCCGTTCGTTTTCTATATTGTATTCTAGGTTATCTAGTTTTGCATACCACATAGCCGCCAAGAAAATTGGCGGGACAGTGCACTGATGCTTCGTCCCGCCATTTAGTAAATTGATAACAACCTTACATAAGATATATTATCGTACTTATGCGCGTAGGAAAGCGTATGCGCAGATCGGAAGAGCACACGTCTGAACTCCAGTCACTAGCTTATCTCGTATGC
>URBS01000117.1 GCA_900546085.1 uncultured Collinsella sp. | reverse complement strand
GCCCCTTGCGGCGTAGTTCTTATTTAAGCCGTCCAAGTTTTGGGGTGCAGTTCAGTCCGCGCTGGCGCCCCGCCGTCCATTTCGGCTAGTCCTCGTCTTCTTGGTCTGTGGGAAGGTCCGCGGACTCCAAGCCCAAAATCTCGTCGGCCTCCCGCGCGTCTTCCAGCGCGTCGATGTCCTTGAGCTTGCGCTCCATGACGTTGGTGCGCGTGGTGATGATGCCCTCGACCGTTTTGCCCGCGGTCTCGATCTGCTGCTGGGCGCGGCGCAGCGCCGCCTGATAGCGCGGCAGCTCAGCCTTGACGGCGGAGAGCACGCGCAGTACGTCGTCGGTACGTTTTTGCAGCCTAAACGTCTGGTAGCTCATCTGCAGGCTGTTGAGAATGGCGGCCATGGTGCTGGGACCGGCTACGTTGACGTGATAGTCGCGGCCCAGGGTCTCGATAAGCCCGGGGCGGCTGACGACCTCGGCGTACAGTCCCTCAAACGGCACGAACATGATGCCAAAGTTGGTCGTTGTCGGCACACTCAGGTACTTTTCGCAGATGTCTTTAGCCTCGCGCTTGACCATGGTGTCGAGCGTCTTGCGCGCAGCCGCCACGGCCTCCGCATCGCCCGACTCCTGCGCGTCGAGCAGGTGCTCGTACGCGTCGCCCGGAAACTTGGAGTCGATCGGCAGCAGCACGGGATCGCCCTCGTCCACCGGCAGCTTGACGGCAAACTCGACGCGCTCCGAGGCGCCGGGCTTGGTGGCGACGTTTTCCAGATACTGGTCGGGTGTGAGGATGTCCGCCAGGATTGCACCCAGCTGCACCTCGCCCAAAATGCCACGCGCCTTGACGTTGCCCAGCACGCGCTTAAGGTCGCCCACGCCGGTGGCGATAGATTGCATATCGCCCAGACCCTTGTACACGGCCTCGAGCTGGTCGCTCACCTGCTTAAACGATGCCGACAGTCGGTCGTTGAGCGTGCGAGAGAGCTTCTCGTCCACCGTCGCACGCATCTGATCGAGCTGCACGTTGTTGTCTTTGCGGATGGCGCCCAGCTGGGCATCGACCGTCTCGCGCACCTTGTCCAGGCGATGCTCGATGCCCTCGCGGTTGGCGCCGAGCTGTTGGGCCGTCTCGCGGCGCAGGTCATCCATACGGTCGCCGGCCTGCGAGAACTCTCGCGCGATGGTCAGGTAGCGTTGCTGCTCCACGGCCGCATCGGTCGTCTGCTGCTGCGCGATGGCGTTTGCCGTGCGGCGGGTTTCTGTCAGCGCGACGTTGAGGGCATCGAGCGCGCTGTTGGCCTGCTCGAGTGCCGCGAGCGTTTCCGCTTCGTTGCCGCCACGCTCTCGCAACTCGGCACGAAGGCCCTTAAGCTGCAGGGCGCAGACCGCAGCAACTCCCACCGCCACCAAGGCAATCACAACAAGCGCAATATCAATAGCAGACATAGACTCCGCCCAACAAACCCAATCGATTATCAATCAAAACCGCGATCAATCTTACCCCGCCACACGCACCGGGCGCCCGGCCCCTTCTTGGGTGCTTCTCTCCTCCGCATATTCCATAATGCGACGCGCTGTCTTCCTGCTCACCTTCGAGTCATCACCGGCTAAGTATGCGTACACGTTTCCCTTATTCAGATTCAAATCGCGGCAGAGACCGTAGCGCGTTACACCCGATTCCTCCAATGCTTTAAGTGTTCTCTTTCTCATCAGGGCGTTCACCCTTCTGTCGGCCGCTGGCTTTTCTTTCACCCCTCTATACGCACGCCAAACGTTGGCGTAACGATTGGGGAGCTTATCCTCGGAGCATAGAGATGCCAGGCTACTCGCTTGGCCATACAGAGACAAAACACCTCGATAGCCCTCTTCCATCCACGAGCCCTCGGATAAACCCAGAACGTATTCGGCTTTTCCTTGCGCCAAAGCAAGCAAAAACAGAGGCTCCGCCACGCGCGGCGCAACCGTCGTCGCCTGCTCAACCAGCTTTCTAAAACTCAGTGACTGCTGTCCGGATAGCTCTCGGCAATAGCCTTTCAAAAATCCCTCAAAAGTCAGATTCAACCGAGCACCTCCTTTTTGTATTGCCTGTATGCACAGACCATCTCTTGATAACTCCGCTCTGAAGGCGACGAGGCCAACGCCTCTCCTTCATCGAATATAAGCCGCTCGAGCAGATCCCAATCAAGTCGGTCGATAAATGTTCGACTATGGAGGTCGACGATGTCGTTCGGACGATAGGCATAAAGCTTCATCACCGCCAGATCCTCCAAAGATGGCGTAAAGTACCTGATAAAATGCGCCCCGATCTCCAATGGGATCAGTCGATCTTCGTAATTGAATGGCATCTGGTTGCAATATGCCACTACCATGCCATTCACCTCGGGGTATCGAGCTATGATCTCGCGGAGGCACCTGTCTGCCTCAAACACATCAATGTCATGTGTAACCGACCGATTCGTCACATCGTTTAGCATGAAGGCGCTTCCTCCCACCAATACAACGCTCGGCCTATCGTCTCTTGGACCTATTTCCAGCTCCGCCTCTTCGTCAATATCCAAAAGAGTCTGCTCTAAATCCTGCTTATACATAGCAAATCCTATTATTATTCATCTTCAATAATACTATTCAGTCGCACGACAGGACCCACAGGATGCAAGAATCCTACTCGTGGCGAGAATCCCTACACCCTAGAAGTCCTAATGTGACAAACGCTAACTCTCCCAGCCGGCGCGGATGGTTGTTATGACGTCACCTAAGCGCTGGCCTAGGGCCGCTAGATGCTGGAGCACCTCGTTGGGCGATGCGCCGTTGAGGATGCACGTGAGGGCATACGACGCCAGAAAGATGGCCGCAAGCCCCAGCGGGATGAGCACGATCATCGCCAAGGTGCGCAGGCGCTGGCCCACGCGGCGACGACGCGCACGACGCTTGTCGAACGCGAGCTCCTGCGCATATGAATCTTGCTGTACGGAATAGGCCTCTGGTGCCGATTCACACCCGGGCACAGCTGCAGGTACAGCAGCGGGCACGACATTTTGCGCAAAGGGCTGGACTGCCGCCCCTTGCATTTGCATCTCCATGAGTCGTTGCTGCTGACGCAGCATGCGCTCAGCTTGTTGCTGCGGAGTCTCAAGAAACAAATCCATGCTGGCCTCCAAAATCGGAGCATTCGACGCTTACGCCCAGCATCCCGCACCGCCATGACCGCGACAACGCAATCCGTAGCAATAGCCGCAAAGTTTCTTGTTGACAAAAGCTGTCGAAAACCTCAACAACTCCCCTACCAGCACTTTCTCTGAGCTTTTTTCGCCAACAATCTTTTGGCCTTCCACCCTTACGCCAACTGACCAAAATCTAACCAAAAGCTTGACGAAAATTGTGGGGACAGGGATCCCGCACAAAAACGTGCCGCCCCAAAAGGGGCGGCACACAAACTTCTAATCAGCTTTTCAGTAACGAGCACGCGACGACCCGAAGCCGGAGCGCAGGGCGGGGGAAACACCTTTCCCTCGCGCGACCCTGCGGAGCCGTGAGCGAGAGGGAAAGGTATCTCCCCGCCCCGCGCTCCGCAGCAGCCAGCGCCAAGCGCTAGTAGTTCACCACCTGCTCCTCAAAGTACGCCTTCGGGTGGTTACAAACCGGGCACACCTCAGGCGCCTCGGCACCAACGTGCAGGTGCCCGCAGTTCAGGCACTTCCACACCTTTACGCCCTCACGCTCAAACACCTCGCCCGACTCGATGCGCTCGACGAGCTTGTTGTAGCGCTCCTCGTGGGCCTTCTCGACGGCGGCGACACCACGGAACTTTGCGGCAATCTCGGCAAAGCCCTCTTCCTCGGCGGTCTTGGCAAACTCGTCGTACATCGTGGTCCACTCGTAGTTCTCACCCGCGGCGGCATCGCGCAGATTGTCCAGGGTATCGGGGACGGCGCCATCGTGCAGATACTTAAACCACAGTTTGGCGTGCTCGGACTCGTTGCCAGCCGTCTCGGCAAAGATGTTCGAGATCTGAACGTAGCCGTCCTTCTTTGCCTTGGAGGCATAGTAGCGATACTTGGTGTGTGCCTGGGACTCACCGGCAAAAGCGGTCTCGAGGTTCTTCTTGGTTTGGGAATTCTCAAAATCCATAGGTGTACTTCCCTTCAACGCATGCCGCCCGTAGGCTTCGAGCGGCCTCGTCTTTAGGATGCCCTCATGTCGGAAATCTAAACCTTACAATCCTGTTCTTCAGATTTCCACGGGCTAAATGCTCAGCCAGCGATCGCCCTCGGCTCGGCAAAAGCCCTCACGCTCCAGGTCGGCCAGAATGCCCGCGACAAGCTCGCGCTCGACCGGCCCGCGCCCAGCCGCCGCTTCCATATCGTTAACGCCCACCACGGCATCAGCAAGCGTAATCCCCGCCGGTTGGCCATCGCGCGCTGCCAGCAACATGCGCACGATATGCGCGCGCTTTTGGCGACGTGAGCCCTCAAACTTTGATTGACGGCTATAGCCCGCCGAGCGCCTGGACGGATTGGGCAACGTCTTTTTTAGATATGCGCCGTAATCCAGCAACGCGTAATACCACGCGCGCGGCGTGTCGGCATCATCGAGCGGCACGGCAAAGGGAGCGATCTCGTCGGTCGCCGCACCGGGGGCCGCCGGACAGGCCGCCTGAATCAGCGGCACCAGCTCGCGGTCGGGAACAGCCGGTACATCGGGAAAGAAGTGATGCAGAAAGACCGTGCGCACGTTGGTCTCCAGATACACGCCTGGAAGGTCAAACGCAAACGACCGGATACCTTGCGCCGTTGCCGGGCCAATACCAGGCAGAGCGACCAAGTCACGCGTCTCACGCGGAAACTCACCGTCCCAGTCCTCCACAACGCGCTGAGCGGCCTTGTGGAGCGCCAGAGCGCGTCGGTTGTAGCCCATGCCCTGCCAAGCGTCCAAAACATCGGAAGGCGCGGCTTGGGCAAGCGCCTGCACGGTCGGAAAGCGATCGAGCCACGCCGGCATACGCGTCTCCACGCGTGGCACCTGTGTTTGCTGCAACATGACCTCAGAAAGCCAAATGATGTACGGATCGCGCGTGCGGCGCCACGGAAGGTCGCGATAACGCAGGACCCCTTCCGAACGAATCATCGAACGAAAGGGGTCCTGAATCATATCTATGCTCCTTATGCGGCGCTATTCCTCCCGGCATGTATACGCACAGGTGGCGTACTCGGGAAACGCTTCGCGGTCGGCGAACTTGGGATCGACGGCCGGGAACTGGCGGTGAGCGACGATGTCGCCGAGCGAAACGGAATCGAGGTAGTCGCGCATCAACGCTTGAGCTCCGGCCCACAGGGGATGATAGCAGCACGTGCCCATGCGCGCACAGTCGCCATCGGGTGCGGTGCAATCATTCATAACCATAGGGCCCTGAACGGCCTCGACGACCTGACGAATGGTGACGTCGTCCGGACTGACCTTGAGACGCATGCCACCGTGGACGCCACGCAGGCTCTCCACAATACCGGCCTGGACCAAACCGTGCTGAATCGAGCGGGCAAACGAATACGGAACATTGACCTCTTCGGCAGCGGTGCGAACAGAAAGCAAACGCTCCGGATCCTCGGCAAGCATCGCCAGCATACGAAGGGCGTAATCAGTCTTCCTCGATATGTCCATTTTTCCCCTTTCAAGGAATACGAACAGCTCGAACGAGCTCCGGGGCCGAGCTTGTGTCGAGACGCTAAATGACCGCTAGGACATCCAAATGGTAAATCGGATATCCACTGAGTGCCGCGCTTGGAGCGAAATGCATCAGATGCGGCCTACAGTGCAATTTAGTATAACCTAACCCCCTGTCTCGTTGAACAGGTGTTGCGCAACAAAGCTGTTGTTTAGACAGATATGCTTATTAGATTTTACTTGCGTTCCCGAAGGGGCGGGGATTCTGGGCGAAGATGCGCCAGGGCGATCGTTCTATCGAAACAAAGTGCATCAAACGCAAAAAGCCACGTCCGAAGACGTGGCTTTAATTGCGTTGGCGGGAAGTACGGGGCTCGAACCCGCGACCTCCGACGTGACAGGCCGGCGCTCTAACCAAACTGAGCTAACTCCCCAGGCAGACGTTCGCGTTTGTTTCCGCT
>URBS01000116.1 GCA_900546085.1 uncultured Collinsella sp. | reverse complement strand
GAGCTCCCCCAACAAATCGACCGCACGCTTCGCGATACCCGCATTCTGACGCTGCGCATTTGGGGCGTCGTCGGCTGCATTGTCATCGCTGCCGTCATCTTTAACCTTATGGGCATCCTGGCACCGGTCATCGAGTTTCTCGCTGTCGGTTCCATCATCGCTTTTGTGATGTCTCCGATCACCAACTGGCTCGAGCATCACGGCGTCGGACGTGGCCTCGGTTCGCTCATCGCACTCATTGTGGTTGTTGCCGTGCTCGTCGGCGTCGTCTGCATCCTATCGCCTATTTTGCTAGGTCAAATCATGGAAGTCCTGAGCCGCCTGCCCGAGCAGCTTCGTGTTGCGGGTGGCGATCTCAACGAGATGCTCTCGCACGCTAAGACGCTCAACAACACGCCGCTCAAGGAGTATCTGGACGACAATCTTTCTTCGCTGGTTACCGTAGCGTCCAAGTACGTCTCGCAAATCGCTGCTGAGCTCGGCCGCGGTGTGTTTCCGCTCATTACCAACACGGCCTCGCAGCTGTTCGTCATCTTCCTGGGTCTGGTGCTTGCCTACTGGCTTGCCTGCGATTATCCCCGCATGCACCACGAGGTCTGCACCATCATCGGACAGGAAAAAGAGACCTCGTACCGCTTTATGGTTGCCATCCTTTCACGCTCGGTCGGCGGCTATATGCGCGGCATGGTCGTAACGTCGATCTGCGGTGGCATCCTTGCCTTTATCGGCTTTACGCTCATTGGCCATCCATACGCAGCACTTATGGCCATCTTCACCGGCATTATGCACTTGGTTCCGGTTGTCGGTCCCTGGGTGAGCGCGGCGATCGCCACGGTGCTCGGGTTTATGTTCAGCCCTATGCTGGCGTTATGGACGCTTGTCGTGACCATGGTGGCTCAAAACGTCACCGATAATGTCATTTCGCCTAAGGTCATGCAGAGCTCGGTGCAGGTGCATCCCATCATGAGCCTCACGGCGCTCGTTATCGGTTCGGCACTCATGGGTCCCATCGGCATGGTTATCGCCATTCCGCTGTGCGCGGCCCTCAAGGGCATCTTCGTCTACTACTTTGAGAACGAGACCGGCCGTCAGCTCGTGGCATACGACGGCGCCGTGTTTAAGGGCACTCCGTATCGCGATACCGAGGGTAACCCAGTTGCCGCCTACGACGCGCTTGGCGACGATACGTTCATCTATGAGTCCGAGCTCATCGGCAACGAGACCGCGCCCGAGGCCAAGGCCATGCCCAAGCCCGAACTCGATAATCCCTGGATTAAGCTCTCGGGTCTGCAACCCGATGCCACGGGCTTCTTTAAGAACCCCTTTGCCAAGGACGATGACTCTAACTCGGACGACGATACCAATACCGGCATTGACGGCTCCATGGACGACTCGGATTCTAAATAGGTCCTATTACCGTTTCTTGAAGTTGTAAATGACAAGAAACGCGAGCAAAGCGATTGATAAGGGGCCGGCAACATAGAAAAAGATAATGTCAATTGCGCGAAGAGTGTAATAAGTCTTATTGCCGGACATTACTGCATACAACGCGTAGCCAAATGCTGGTTGGTTTGCGTACCAGCAGGAGAAAGCCAAAAGCGTTAAAAGTGCCACTAACAGAAATGCATTGAGGAAAAATCGTTTGCTTTTCATCGATCGCTCCTTCCGGGTGACTCTTATATGTAATTCTACAGCAATGTAATTCTACAGCAGCCTTTTTCAAAGGATCGCACAGTACTAAATAACGTGCACTTTCGCTGGAGGGTCGCTGTTTGGCGGCCCTCTTTTTTGCACGGGGGCGGTTGGATGGTAATATCGTTACGTTTGAACTGTTTCGATGTGAAACCGAGGAGATTCCCTCTATGAGTGCTGACTACCCGTCAATGACTACGGCCGAGATTCGCTCTAAGTTCCTCAACTTCTTTGAGGAGCGCGGTCTTAAGCTCTATCCTTCTTCGTCCCTCGTCCCCGACGATCCTTCGCTGCTGCTTGCCAACGCCGGCATGAACCAGTTTAAGGAGTACTACCAGGGCAAGAAGACCATGAAGGAGATCGGCGCGATCTCCTGCCAGAAGTGTGTCCGCACCAACGACATCGACTGCATCGGCGAGGACGGCCGTCACCTTTCCTTCTTTGAGATGCTCGGCGACTTCTCCTTTGGCGGCGTCTCCAAGCAGCAGGCCTGCGCTTGGGCCTTTGAGCTCATCACCAAGGAGTTCAAGCTGCCGCTCGACCGCCTGTACTTCACCGTATTTACCGAGGACGACGAGACTCACGACGTGTGGCGCTCTCTGGGCGTTGCCGAGGATCACATCTCCCGCCTGGGCGAGGACGACAACTTCTGGGCCGCTGGCCCCACCGGCCCCTGCGGTCCGTGCTCCGAGATCTACTTTGACATGGGCGAGGAGGTCGGTTGCGGCAGCCCCGACTGCAAGCCTGGCTGCGACTGCGACCGCTTCCTTGAGTTCTGGAACCTCGTGTTTACCCAGTACGACCGCCAGGAGGATGGCTCCATGCCGGAGCTGCCGCACCGCAACCTCGATACGGGCATGGGTCTGGAGCGCATGGCCGCCATCATGCAGCACAAGACCGCTAACTACGACGGCGATCTGATGCAGCACCTCGTCAAACTCGGCGAGGAGATCAGCGGCAAGACCTATGACGCCGACGATTACTCCGGCGCCAGCCGCTCCCTGCGCATCATCGCCGACCACTCCCGTGCCGTCGACTTTATGATCTCGGACGGCATCCTGCCCGGTAACGAGGGCCGCGAGTACGTCCTGCGCCGCCTGCTCCGTCGTGCCGTGTTCCACGGTCGTCTGCTGGGCATCGAGGGCGCCTTCCTGACCAAGTTTATCGACGAGGTCAACGCTCAGATGGGCGAGGCTTATCCCGAGCTGCTCAAGAACGTCGCGCTCGTTAAGGGCATCGTCGCCTCCGAGGAGGAGCGTTTCTCAACGACGCTCGACAACGGCCGCGTTTACCTGGACGAGGCCCTGGCCGCGCTCGCCGACGGCGCTGTCCTTCCGGGCGATGTTGCCTTTAAGCTTCACGACACCTTTGGTTTCCCCATTGACCTGACTGTCGAGATCGCCGGCACCGCCGGTCACGACGTCGACATGGATGGCTTTACCGCTTGCATGGAGGACCAGAAGGCCCGCGCCCGCGCCAACGCTAAGGGCGATGCCTGGGGTAGCTTTAACGACGTGTGGGTCGAGCTTTCCGACAAGGTTGCCGCGACCGAGTTCGACGGCTATGACAACGACGTCATCGATGGCGCCAAGGTTGTCGCCATCGTGCGCAACGGCGAGTCCGTCGAGTCCGTTGCTGCCGGTGAGGACGTCGAGGTCGTGCTCGACCGCACCCCGTTCTACGCCGAGATGGGCGGCCAGCAGGGCGACGCCGGCGAGCTTTCCGCCGAGGGAGTTGCGCTGACCATTTCCGATACCAAGAACCACAACGGCCTGTATGCCCACGTTGCTCACGTTGCCGAGGGCACGCTGACCGTCGGTGCTACCGTGACCGCCGCGCTCGACGCCGAGCGCCGTGGCTTCCTGCGTCGCAACCACACCGCCACGCACCTGCTCGACGCCGCGCTTAAGCAGGTCCTGGGCGAGCATGTCTCCCAGGCTGGCTCGTTGGTGACGCCCGAGCACCTGCGCTTTGACTTCACGCACTTCGAGGCCCTGTCCTCCGAGCAGCTCAAGGCTGTCGAGGACCTGGTCAACCAGCAGATCTTCGCTTCCAAGCCGGTCGTGACCCGCGTCATGGGCATCGACGAGGCCAAGGCTGCCGGTGCTGTCGCCCTGTTTGGCGAGAAGTACGGCGATGTCGTCCGCGTTGTCTCCGTGGGCGCCGAGGATCAGCCGTTCTCCCGTGAGCTCTGCGGTGGTACGCATGCCGCCAACACTGCCGAGATCGGCCTGTTCAAGATTATTTCCGAGTCCTCCACGGGCTCGAACGTCCGTCGTATCGAGGCCGTGACCTCTAAGGGCGCTCTCGACTACATGGCCGACCGCCTGGCGCTCGTTGACGCCGCTGCCGCTGCGCTCAAGTGCCGCGTCGACGAGGTTCCCGCCCGCGTGGAGAACCTGCAGGCCGAGCTGCGCGAGACTTCCAACAAGCTCAAGAAGGCACTCACCGGTGGCTCCTCCGATGCGATTTCCAGCGCCATCGAAGGCGCTGTCGAGCTGAATGGCTACAAGCTCGTTGTCGCTGAGCTCCAGGGCCTTGAGGCTGCCGACCTGCGCAATGTGTGGGATACCGTGCACCAGAAGGTCGCCGGTCCCGTCGCCTGCGTCGTCGCCAGTGTGACCGAGAAGGGCACCCCGGCCCTGCTCGCCGCCGGCTCCGATGACGCCGTCAAGGCCGGTTTCCACGCCGGTAACGTGATCAAGCAGATCGCGGGCCTGGTCGACGGTCGCGGTGGCGGTCGTCCCAACATGGCCCAGGCTGGCGGCAAGAACGCCGCCGGCATCGCCGATGCCCTCGCGGCCGCTAAGACCGCGCTCGGCGCCTAAGAATCTAGGTAGTCGCTGTGGTCGCGCTTGCGCTGGACATAGGGGAGACCAGGATCGGCATCGCCGTCTCGAGCCGTGATGGCAAGATGGCGATGCCTGTCAAGGTGCTCCCGGCTGCAGAGGTCACCGGTATGGCCAAGACGTTCCGCTACCTGCTCGAGGACTATGAGCCCGATATCCTGGTAAGTGGGCGTCCCCTGACCATGGCCGGTGAGCCCGGTCCCCAGGCCGAGCGTGTTGCCGCTGTTGCGCAAAAGATTGCCGACGAGCTCGATCTTCCGTTGGAGTTTGAGGACGAGCGCCTGTCCTCGCAAGAGGCCAAGCGTATCCTGCGCGAGCAGGGCCTCAACGAAAAACAGATGAGGGGCAAGATTGACATGATTGCCGCCAGCCTGTTTTTGCAGACGTGGCTTGATCGTAAAAACGAGGAGGTTTCGCATGCCTAGCGCTCCCGATCCGCGCCAGCCGAATCGTACACGTCAGCCGTCGTCGCGCCCTGCCCAGCCTGGCCAGCGTCCGGCACAGCCGACCCAGCGCGCAGCTCAATCTGCCGCGCGCCCGGTGCAGTCCTCCTCTCGTTCAGCCCAACCTGTTCAACGGACGGGTCAGCAGCCTTCTGCTCGTTCGGTTCAGTATCCGGCTTCTCACGCGGCTCAGCAGCCCGCTGCTCGTTCGGCTCAGCCTGCAGGCGGTGCTCGCTTTAAGCATCAGGCACCTACTCAGCGAACGCAGGCCCCCCAATCGCATTCGCATCACGCTCGCGGTTCGCATGGCGTTGCTCCGGCGGCCCGCTCGAGCTACAACACGCATGCTCGTCGCGGTACCCAAAAGAAGAGCTCGCCGGTGCCCATGATTATCGGCGTTGTTGTTGCCGTACTTGCTCTTGCTGCCATTGCCTTCTTTGTCGTTCCGGCCGTCAAGGGCCTGTTTGGCGGGGAGGAGACAGGCGTCACCGCTGGCCAGCAAGTTACCGTCACGATTCCCGATGGCGCCTCGGGTGATACCATCGCTTCGATTCTCTCCGAGAACCATATCGTCGAAGACCCCAAGGATTATTATGCGGCGGTCAAAAAGCTCAATGCCGATATGTCGCTTAAGCCTGGCGCCTACTCGTTTACCACGCTCATGGACGCGACCAAGGTTGTTCAGCAGCTCATGGAAGGCCCCAATGCGGGCTCCGATGCGCTGACTATCCCTGAGGGCCTAACAGTCGACCAGGTCGCCGATCGCGTGGCCGCGGCATACGACAGCATCTCCAAGGAAGACTTCCTTAACCAGGCCAAGGCGAGCAATTATGTGAATGATTACGCTTTCCTTAAAGATGCCGCGAACGATTCGCTCGAGGGCTTCCTATTCCCCAAGACCTATTCGTTGGGTAAGGACCCGTCTGCCGATGATGTGATTCGCGCCATGCTTGACCAGTTCAACGCCGAGTATAAGTCGCTTGACTTTGCCAGCTGCGAGGCCAAGATCAAGGAGCGCTATGGCGTGGAGATGTCCGATTACGACATCGTTAACCTTGCCTCGATCGTCGAGCGCGAGGGCCTCAACGCCGATCAGCGCGCGCATGTGGCTTCGGTTTTCTATAACCGTCTGGCGGGCAAGCTCGATGGCCTGCGTTACCTCAATAGCGATGCGACCATGATGTATGTCACCGGCGGCGAGGTTACCGCCGACGACCTGCAGAGCGATAGTCCGTATAACACCTATAAGCATGAAGGCCTGCCGCCCACGCCCATCTGCTCTCCGTCGCTCGAGGCGCTCAAGGCTACCCTTGAGCCGACCGACTCTGATGACCTGTATTTCTACATTACACAGGATGAGGAGTATTTCTCGAAGACCTACGAAGAGCACCAACAGTCTTGGAATTGATCATGAGGATTTTTAGCCCCAAACGATATGTTGCCTCAGTTGACCGCATCGACCTCGATACCCTCTGGGC
>URBS01000115.1 GCA_900546085.1 uncultured Collinsella sp. | reverse complement strand
AGATAAGCTAGTGACTGGAGTTCAGACGTGTGCTCTTCCGATCTATCATTCACGAACGTCTGTTCTAGAATAACACAACAGAGACCGTATCTAGCAAGCAAGGTTGAACCATAGGTTGAGCATAAGTCAGCGAGCGAGTCCCTGCCGTGGCAAGGTGTCGCGAAAGAGGAGCGCCGCGTACTTCTGTACGCAAGCGACGGTTTGAGCGGCAGATTGACCGGCAGGGGCTCGCGCAGCGTCGACTCGTTACGCGGTTTGGCAAAACCGCGTAACCTTGCCCCTATCCCATAGTTAATTTTGAGAGAAAAAGGGGAACTGCCTCGGATCTATCGGCGGATGCGACATCGGGCCATCCTGGGGACCACCCTGCGGGCCACCCTGGCCGCCCATCATCTTATCGATGGCGTCCTGGACCTCGCCCTCAAACTTCTTCATACCCTCGTGCAGGCGGCGCTGGCCGTCCTCGGAGCGCAGCTCCTCCATCTGCTCGGGCGAAATACCCAGTAGCTCGCCCAGCACGCCCATCATCTCGTTTCGCACGCGCTCGCTCGTATCCTCGTCAGCAAAACGGCGCACCTCGGCGCGCGCCAGCGAATCGACCGTCATACGCTCCTTGCCGTTAAGCCCCAGGTCGGACCACGCGAGCATGTACGGCCAGGCGCGCTCGACAAACGAACGGGCTGAGACGATCGACGCCGTCGGCAGCATGCGGCGGGCGGCCTCGCCCTGACGCACGAGCATCAGCAGCAGCGAGCAGGCCTCAGGCTTGCCAGCGGCCATCGGGATGTCGTCGAAAGATCGATTGCGGTCCACGTGCGCCTCGAGCGCGCCATCGACCTCACCCGGCTCAAGCCCGCCGAGCAGCTGTGCCGCGCGGTCGAGCATATCGACCGGACCGTCGAGCGTCGAGAGCGCCTGCGCCAGCACTCGCTCCATACAATCTTCCACCGCGTTGAGCGTCACGAGCTCTTGGGGCACCACGGCAGACGTGCGGTTGCGCACACGCGCCACAAACTCAAGCGTCGACAGGTACACATCGCCAAAGGGCGCGTAATCGCCCTGGTAGCCGCCGCAAAGCGCCGGCGCCGCCAGCGCGTACTCGGTTTTGGACAGCGGGCTCAGCGCCATCGCACCCAGCTCGAGCGCCGTGTCCTCCAGCATGAGGCCCAGCGTGCGCGAGCGCAGACGCTCGGCATCGCCCGCCGACACGTCGCGATCGAGCACACGCGCCGCATCCGGTGCATCGCGCTCGACGGTGCGAATGTGCAGACGCTCGGCGATGGCGCGGACGGCGGCACAGCGGGCAGCCTCGGCCTCTTCCTGCGCCGGCGTAAAGATACGGTTGCGCCCCAGCACCAGGCCAATCACATTACGCGGGCCCAGAGCGTCGACGGCCAGCGCCGCCAGCAGGGACGACGGCAAGTCGCCCTCGAGTGCCACCACGGCGCGCGACGCACCGTGGGCCCGGGCGTTGTCGCGCACGGCAAGCACCAGCGCCTGCCACAGCCACTCCTCGGAACGGAACTCGGGCAGTTCGTGATCTTCCAGGGCATCGAGCATCACGCCGCGCTGAATCTCCTGAACCAGCAGGCTCTCCTCAAAACACGGCGCCTGGGCCACCACGCGACCGCAGTCGTCGAGCACAAACGAACCGCCGGTATACACCGACTCGTCATAGGCACCGACCGGCGCCATGCAGGCAAACCACACGCTGCGCTTGGATGCGATCTTGCGGTAGGCGCCGCTGCGAACGGCGGCAATGGCAGTAGTCTCGCGGTCGGTCATGTCAAACGCGTTGAATTGGAAATACGCAATGAGGTCAACACCGGTCGGCAACATCTCGAGCTCGCGGTCCAAGTCAAAAATCACGGCGATGCGCACGCCATCCACGTCGAACACCGGCGGCGCCCAACGCGTGTCGTTGTTCTCGCCACGCTGCAGGGCAATGCTCGAACGCGCCGGCACCACATGACCGTCCTTGAGCATCATGTAGTCGAGTAGCGGCTGGCCCTCAAACGAAACCGCCGCGGGCACGATGCAGATCATGTCAAGCTCCTGGATGCGCTCGGCGACACCAGTCAAGCCGGCAAGCATGTCGTGCTCAAAGTCGGCAGCGCCCACCAGGCCACCGGGCATGGCGCCCATAAAGAGCGGAGCCGGAACGCACAGCACGCGCGCCCCGCGCTCGTGGGCCAGACGAGCCTGGTCCTCGATGCGGCCGCAAATGCCCTCAATATCACCCAGGCGCATATCGATCTGTGCAAGCGCGAGCTTCATGGCTCAGCCCTTTCCGTCGTAAACCATCGAAATCGTAGTAAAAGCGCCGGCCGCATGATGCAGTCGGCGCTCGCATGTGCATATGCTAGCTATGATACCCCGAGCGGGGGCGCGCTCCTAGAACGTCGCGGACCACAGCCCGTGCAGGTTGCAGTAGGCATAGACGGTACCGGTCTTGGAACCGCCGGCAAAAAACGTCGCGGGCTTCATGCCGGGCTCAAGGTAATGGACCTCTAAGCGGCCCTCGGCCTCAAGGGCGATCCACTCAATATAGTGCTCGGGCAGGCTGGGGTGCTCGACCGAGCCAACGCGTGCGCGAATCACGTGACCGTCGCGCTCGGTCTCGACAACAGGCACGTGCTTCTCGTGCGCCGCGTCCTCAGTGTTTGCGGTCAGCTCCGTGCAACCGGCAGGGGTTGCAACGTCGTTGCCAAGGGCGGCAATGAGCTTACCGTCGGGGTCCTTAAAGAATTTCGCCATGATGTTCTCCTTTGCTGACGTGCCAATGTTCTTGATGGTTCTTATGCCCAAAGGCAGACAAACCATCCACGGCATTGCAAATGAACACATAACGGGCGGGGACGATGGGGCAGCGTGCGCTATCCGCCCTGGCGGCCCCACCCGAGCGGGTTAGCGCCCGTCGCCGCCCAGCAGCGCCAGAACATCTTCGCGGGTAAACAGCGCCGACGAGATGCCGTCGCCGCCGAGCACGCTGTTGACCAGGTCGCGCTTGGACTCCTGCATCTGCATAATGCTCTCCTCGATCGTGTCCTTGGCGATGAGCTTGTACACGGTCACGGTATGTTGCTGGCCAATACGGTGCGCGCGGTCGGTCGCCTGGTCCTGCGCTGCCACGTTCCACCACGGGTCGTAGTGGATGACCACGTCGGCCGCCGTCAGGTTAAGGCCCACGCCGCCCGCCTTGAGCGAAATCAAAAAGACCGGAACCTCGCCCGCTTGGAACTGCGCGACCATCTTGGCGCGGCTCTCCTTAGACGAAGCGCCCGTGAGCTTAAGGAAGGCGATGTCCTCCCTGGCCAAGCGCTTACCGATGATATCGAGCATACCCGTGAACTGGCTGAACAACAGGATGCGATGCCCGCAGTCGAGTGCGCCGTGCACGAGCTCCATACACGTATCGAGCTTGGCGCTCCCCGCCTTGTAATCCTCGTAGTGTAGACGCGGGTCGCAGCAGATCTGGCGCAGCTTGGTGAGCTCGGCGAGCACCTTGAGTTTGTCCTTCTTAAACTCCCCAGCCTCGCGGTGCTGCACCTGCTGGGCGATGCGGTCCTGGTTGGCCAGGTAGAGCTTGCGCTGCTCGCCGGTAAGCTGCGCCATGACGGTGTCTTCGATCTTCTCGGGCAGGTCGGCCACCACGTCTTCCTTAACACGGCGCAGCACAAACGGCGACACGAGCGCCTGCAGGCGAGCGGCGCTATCGCCCTCGGCATGCTCGACGGGGCTCTCAAAGCGCTTGGCAAACGACTCGCGCGTCCCCAAAAGGCCCGGCATCAAAAAGTCGAAGATGCTCCAGAGCTCGGACAGGCGGTTTTCGATGGGCGTGCCCGTCAGGGCAAAGCGCACGCCGGCAGGCAGGCGCTTGGCGGCGCGCGCCACCTGCGTGAGCGGATTTTTAATGTACTGTGCCTCATCGAGCACCACGCGGGCAAAATCCTGCTCGACGTACTCGTCGATATCGCGCCGCATAAGGTCATACGACGTCACGACCACGCTATGCTCGGCCACGCCGGCGATCTGCACGCGGCGTTGAGCCTTGGCGCCCACAATGGCGCACACATCGAGCGACGGGGCAAAGCGCTCCAGCTCGGCAGTCCAGTTGTACACGAGTGAGGCCGGGCATACCACGAGCGTGGGCTTGGTGTCCCCCGCCTCCACGCGCGCCAGAATATGCGCAATCATCTGGAGCGTTTTGCCCAGGCCCATGTCGTCGGCCAAGATGCCGCCAAGGCCCAGGTGTTCGAGCGAGCCGAGCCACTGGTATCCGTCGACCTGGTAGCCGCGCATCGTTGCCTTGAGCGATGCCGGCACCGTAAAGTCCATCTTGCCGAGCGTGTCCAGGCGCTCGACGGTACGGCGGAACGCAGCGTCGCGATCGGCCTCGAGCGCCGGCGTGCGTGCGAGCATGCTGTCGACGAACAGGGTGCTCGACGCGGGAAGCGACACGCCGTCGAGCAGGTCGACGGCATCGACACCCAGGTCCTCGGCAAGGCCAAACGCGGCGCGCGCCCCCTCGTCCAGGCGAATGATGTCGCCGGACGTAAGGCGCGCAAACGTTTGATGGCGCTTGTACGAATCGAGATAGACGGCAAGGTCCGCGGCCGAAAGCCCGCTCGCGCCCAGCTCGACATCGAGCAGATTGCTCTTAACGGTCGCACGAACCGAGAGCTTGGGCGCGGGGCGGACCGAGATCTGGCGCAGACGGTCGCTGAGCATGACCTCACCCAGTTCGGACAGGGCGGACAGGCCCTCGGTCAGCAGGCAGAACAAGCGGGCGTCATCGCGCTCCTCAAACGCCAGACCGCCCTCGTAGAAATCGAAGTACAGGGCCGCCGTATCCATAACGCGAAACTCCGCCACCTCGTCGCGGGGCGGCACACCGGGGCGCTGCTCTTCGAAGGGGCTGCCCGGAGCGCCCAGGCTAAAGAGATCCGCCGACCAATCGCCGTAGGTAACCGTAATTTTGCAGGTCACGAGCCCATCGTCGACACCGATCGCCATAGCAAAGCTCGGCTCGGGTGCCACGGTATCGAGCGCGGCGGGCGCGGTGAGGTCGGTATAGTCGCGCAAAATGGGCAGCGCCATACGGCAGAACTCACCCACCTGCTCGGCGGCAATATGGGCGGGCGTGCGGCACGGCAGCAAGCGCGACAAAAAAGGTGCGGCATGCTGAGCAAATGCAGCGTCGGTACGGCGCGCGCGGCGCGTGTCAACCAAGTAGGCGGCATCGCCCGACGCAAAGCAGTACATATCGGCGGGCAGGCGCAGGTCATAGCTACCACCAGCCGCCGGCGCGATTTTGGCGGCAAGAAGTGGTGGGCGCTTAGCGGACGCCTCGTCCTCCCCTTGCGGAGACAGCTCAACCGCCACGTCGTAGGTGCGACGCGTCGTCGTCCCCCGCGACCAGGCGGGCTCAAAGGAGATGGTCTGGCCGCGCAGCAGGTCCAGCACATATACGATGCTATGCTCGGACAGCGGCAACTGACGCTCGGCAACAAAACCGCTGCGGGCAAAGTCGTACGACGCCGAACGCGAGCTTGTGATGTCATCGAGATAGGCAACTGTCGTCACAACAAGGTTGAGCAGCTTTGTCGATGTTTCGTCAAAGGCCTCAGGTGAATGGACAAACGTGAGCTTCTTGCCATAGGAGAACGTGCCGCCGCGCACGTAGGCATCGGCCATGCCGTCGATGTCCTTGACCACGTAGGAGACCGATCCACAGCGAATGCGGAACTCGAGCGCCCAGCTAAAGCGGTCAGCGAACAGCGGATTGTAGTACGGCACCAACGAGGGCTCCAACGCCGCTTTGGGGGCGTCGGGATCAACGGCACCGGCAAGTTTGCGGCGCATGCTCGCCAGCTCATCCATGCGCGCGTCCGAAAGATCGGAAAGCGCCGCCACAAGGCTCGGGCTCGTGGGGACGGGCGCCGGGAAGGGAAAGTTGGGGTTGACGGCCGGCGCGGCGGACGCGGCGCGCGCGGGCTGTTTCGGCTGCGCCGTAAACGTGCGAACCGGCGTGCGCAGCCCCTCAACAGGCTCAATGCCGCTGGTGTCCAGGTACGCCAGCGCTGTGGCGATGGCGTGCTTGCACATACCGGGATAGCGGTATGCGGCGGGGCAGTCGCAGTCGTAGTCGATAACCTCGTGCTCGTCCATATCGAGCGCCACGTGCGTCTTGTACAGGTCGCCGCGCGAGCCGCGCACCGAGCCCTCAACCGTCACGTTTTTGGAGAAGCGCGAGCCGCTGTCCTCAATCGACAGCACGGCGCCGTTGAGCATGAGCGAGCGGCCCTTCATAAAGGTGCCGCTCAACGCCGCCTCTTTGCGAAGCGCCTGCACAAACGTCCCCTGCGCCATCACTTCCTCCAATCTCACCCGGGGTAGCTTAGATAACCGTCACGCGACCCTGGTTACCCACAATCGCCTTTGCCTCGGCCAGCAGCGGAATCGAGCGCGCGTTGACCTTGGCCGGCACCTCGGCACGTAGCACGCGCCCGTCCACCTGCTCGATAAAGATCTCCACGCGGTCGCCGCCCGGGTTGGCGGTAAGCACCG
>URBS01000114.1 GCA_900546085.1 uncultured Collinsella sp. | reverse complement strand
GGCGACCACCGAGATCTACACTCTTTCCCTACACGACGCTCTTCCGATCTAGTGCATAAAATGCGCCGAGGGGGCAAATCCATTTACAGAAGGGGCGGTAGAACAGCACGCTCAGCACCGCAACCACAATGAGGATCGCGAGCTTCCAGGTAAAGAGCTTTCCCAGCGCAGAGCGGATTCCCATGTTCATGATGGACAGCGGAATCGCGCCCTCGAGCACGCCCTGCGGGCAGATGTACTTGCAAAAGAACGGGTCGCCCATACCCACATCGTTGACCACCAAGACGGGCAGCAGCACCACGGCAAACAGCAGCACGGCATACTTGATGTACGTGAGCGGCTTGAGCTTTTTCGTGGAGAGCTTCTTGCTGGGAATCTTATGCAAAAGCTCTTGCAGCCATCCAAACGGGCACAAAAAGCCGCATACAAAACGTCCCAGCAGCACGCCGATTAGAATGAGCGTTCCGGTGACGTAATACAAAAAGCTAAACTTAGACGAGCCCACCACCGACTGAAACGACCCGATGGGACACGCACCCGAGGCCGCCGGACACGAGTAGCAGTTGAGCCCCGGCACGCAGACGGCTTTGCCCGCCCCCTGGTAGATGCCCCCCTTGGCAAAGTTAGGCAGGTGAATATTGGTCGCAAGCGTCGCCGCCGCCTGAATCAATCCGCGGAATCTCGCCAAAAGATGCGATGCAGTGTTTTTTCTTTTATCCAATTCCGATACACTCCAAGCACAGCCTGATTGCCTTGGCCAGCACGGCATCCGCTTCGCCGCGCATAATTCCAAAGCCAACCATGGCTACCCCAACGATCAGCAAAGCCACCTGCGCCACAGGCTTAATCGCTTTGAACAATCTGACCACTCCTTTCGTTTCGCGACCCATTGGACCATACCGACTATAAAATCCGTGTTAAGCGTGAATGACTATGCAAGGAGAACGTTATGCGCATCTTGGTCATCGAGGACGAGCGGGCACTGTGCGATGCGATCGCACGCAGCCTGCGCAACTTGGCCTATAGCGTCGACTGCTGCTACGACGGGCAGCAGGCCCTCGATCTGCTCGATGTCGAGACCTTTGATCTTGTCGTGCTCGACCTCAATCTCCCCCATGTCGACGGCATGACCGTGCTCAGGCAACTCAGGACAACTGATTGTGAGACCAAGGTGCTTGTGCTCTCGGCACGTGGCGAGGTCTCCGACAAGGTAGCGGGGCTCGATGCGGGCGCCAACGACTACCTCACCAAGCCGTTCCATCTTGACGAGCTGGCGGCACGTATACGCAGCCTCACGCTCAGGCGCTTTACGCAAAGCGACGTTGTTCTAACCTGTGGATCGCTGAGCTTTGACACCAAAGCGCGCCTCGCCTCCGTGGGCGGCGAGACCCTATCCCTCACGCGCAAGGAGACCGGCATCTTGGAATACCTGATGCTTAACCAGGGGCGGCCGGTGAGCCAGGAAGAGCTTATCGAGCATGTATGGGACAGCAGCGTCAACAGCTTTAGCAACGCGACCCGCGTGCATATCTCGTCGCTGCGCAAAAAGCTGCGCGGTGCGTTGGGGCACGACCCCATCCGCAACCGAATCGGCGAAGGCTACGTTATGGAGGACGGCAAATGAAGCGGCTGTCGCTGCAGTGGCGCATCACGTTAATGACGGCACTGCTGGTATGCTCGACCTGCGTACTTATGAATTGTCTGGTTGGCTACTCCGGCATGCGCTACATGGACTCGATCGGCAATGAACTATCGGCGCACGGCAAGGTGGAGGCGGCCTCGCCCAGCTCATTTGACCCGACAAACAAAGAGCTCGACGATGCGCTGACCATCGTCGTGAACGACGCCCAAGAATCGTTTGGCGCGACGAGCTGGTATATAACTGCGGCGGTGACGCTGCTCGGAGGCGTCCTGGCCTACTTTGTGAGCGGGCATGCGTTGCAGCCGTTGCGCTCCTTTGCGGCACAAGTCGAGAGCGTGCGGCCCGACAACCTCGCCGACACAAAAATCAGCGAGGACGTGCCCTCTGAACTCAGGCGCTGCAGCGCGTCGTTTAACGACATGATTGCCCGCCTTGACGAGGGATTTTCCGCACAAAGACAGTTTACGGGCAATGCGGCGCACGAGCTGCGCACGCCACTTGCGCTCATGCAGGCCCAGGTTGAGCTGTTTTGCGCCGAGCACCCCGACGCCGATGCCGATACAGCGAGTCTGCTCCGGCTGCTGCAGGAGCAGACCGAGCGAATGACGCACATGACAAAGACCCTGCTCGAGATGAGCGAGCTGCGCAGTGTTCCCTGCAACGACGTGATTGACCTGGCACCGATGATCGAAGAAGTGCTCACCGACCTGGCGCCCCTTGCCGAGCAAAAAGACATCACGCTTACAAGCGAGGGCAACGCGCAAACGATCGGCAGCGATACGCTGATCTATCGGCTGCTGTTCAACTTGGCCGAAAACGCCATACGCTACAGCGCGCCCAACTCGACCGTGCAAATCAACGCCCATGCCGAAGGCGACCGTGTGCTGCTGCGCGTGCGCGACCAGGGGCCGGGCATTCCCGAGCAATACCAGACGAGCATCTTCCAGCCCTTCTTTCGCGTCGACAAATCGCGCAGCAGGGCATATGGCGGCGTGGGGCTGGGGCTTGCACTGGTCTGGGAGATTGCCGCACTCCACGGCGGCTCCATCGAGGTCGAAGAGAGCTCGGAGCGCGGAACGACCATGCTCGTGACCCTTCCCGCGCATAACATCGAAGATGCGACAAAGGAACTGCCCCTTTGTCACATCTGTTAGTTCGCAGGATACGTGAGGCCCAAGATGCGCGAAATTGGGCGAAGCGCCAGCAAAAAGCCCCCGCTTCCAAGCGGAAACGGGGGCTAGGTGAGTTAGCTTACTCCCACTCAACGGTGCCAACGGGCTTCGGCGTGAGGTCGTAGCACACGCGGCAGATGCCGGGAACCTCGGCGGTGACGCGAGCGGTAATACGCTTGAGTAGCGCCCAGTCGAGCTCGGGAACCTCGGCAGTCATGACATCGACGGTGTTGATGCAGCGGATGATGCAGGGCCAATCGTAGGCGCGCTTGCCCTCGCGCACACCGGTTGCGCGGAAGTCGGGCACGACGGCAAAATACTGCCAGATGGTCAGACCGGCCTTGTCGATCTCCTCGCGCACGATGGCGTCGGCTTCGCGCAGCGCCTCAAGACGGTCGCGGGTGATGGCACCAAGGCAGCGGACGCCCAGGCCGGGACCGGGGAACGGCTGGCGCTCAACCATGTTCTCGGGCAGGCCGAGCTCGCGACCCACGACGCGGACCTCGTCCTTGTACAGCAGTTTGACGGGCTCGCAGAGCTCAAACTGCAGATCCTCGGGCAGACCGCCCACGTTGTGGTGAGCCTTCACGCCGTCTTGGGACTCCAGGATGTCGGGATAGATGGTGCCCTGGGCGAGGAAGCTGACCTCATCGCCAACCTTGCGGGCCTCCTCCTCGAACACGCGAATGAACTCGGCGCCGATAATCTTACGCTTGGCCTCGGGCTCCTCGACGTCCACGAGCTTGTCCAGGAAGCGATCTGTGGCGTCAACGTAAACCAGGTTGGCATCCATCTGATTCTTGAAGACGTCGACGACCTGCTCGCTCTCGCCCTTGCGCATCAGGCCGTGGTTAACATGCACGCAAATGAGCTGCTTGCCGATGGCCTTGATGAGCAGGGCCGCGACAACCGAGCTGTCGACGCCGCCCGAAAGAGCCAGCAGGACCTTCTTGTCGCCGATCTGCTCGCGGATTGCAGCGACCTGCTCATCGATGAACACCTGGGCAAGTTCGGGAGTGGTGATACGCACCATGTCGTCGGGACGCTTGTTGGGATCCATGCAGAGCTCCTTCTCGATTCGATGGAAATGCGCCGCGCGTATGCAGACGCACCGTCATATGACCTCATTATATGCAGAACGAGATGCGTTTCCCATCGCTGCGACAGAGCTTTTTGCAGGGGCGGCAGTTTTTCTATATCCCAAGGTCAGCTAGACTTCGGTAGCCACCTTGGGAGCATCGCCAATAGACTCTTCCTTTATACGTTCGGCACAATCGTAGGCGATACCCACAAATTCCAGTCCCGAGCAACAAGAGTACAATTGCTGCTAGTGTTGCCAGCCGTTGGGAGATGGAAGATGGACTGCGATGGCTACCCATGCGTTCCCATGCCGTTGATGTGCACCGCCTTTGCGCCGGGGCAGATTGACGCTGCGGTTGCAGGCATTTCCGACCCCGATTCACGCGCCATCGCCACGGCAGAAGCGCTGTACTTTCGCGGACAGGCCGCACTCGCCGCCAAGACAGCACGCCCCTATCTTGACGCCACCGACCCCGCACTGCGCTATTCCGCATGCTTTATCTGCGGATATGCCAGTCTGTCGCTCAACCGTATCGCCGATGCCCGCCGTTGCCTTGCTGGCATCCTCGATACGCCGGCCGACGAGGAATCGCCCGCCGTCCACGCCACGCATATCCTGTTCGCCTCGGCCGCGAGCGTCCTGCTGCACTTGCCTTCCCCGTATTCTGCCGAAGAGTTTTATCCGCTTGCGGCGCATCTGCCCGAAGGCCTGCGACTGTTCGCCAGCTACGTGATGGCGCATGCCCTGTACCTGCGCGGCGAATATGGCCGCAGTCTGGGCATGGCGGAAAACGCCCTGATCATGAAACAGGGAAGTTATCCGATCTCGGAACTGTTCCTGCACCTGGCAGCTTCCATGGCATGCATGAGCCTCAAGGACATCGACGCCGCAAAAGCGCATTTTGGAGCCGCTTGGGACATTGCGCGCCCCGACGGCCTTATCGAGCTCATTGGCGAGCACCACGGCCTTTTGCAGGGGCTCATCGAGGCATGCCTAAAAACGCAATACCCTGACGACTTCGCACGCATCATCGAGATCACGTACCGCTTCAGCTACGGCTGGCGGCGCATCCACAACCCCGATTCGGGCGAGGACGTTGCCGACGATTTAACGACCACAGAGTTCACCATGGCCATGCTCGCCTGCCGCGGATGGACCAACGCTGAAATCGCAGGCCATATGGGAGTATCGCCGAGCACCGTCAAAAACCGCCTATCCGGCGTATACGCAAAGCTTGGCATCGGCACACGCGCCGAGCTGGTCGCGCACATGTTGCGTTAGCGACCGGGCTGCCAAGCGCATCGAACGCGTTCCGGAACCCGGCGCTTCGCTCGATCAATTTGGACATTTTGGCCATCGAACGGCACTACCGCCACGAAGCGCCTTCTCGCAAAATTGGATTATTTCCACCGATATTTGCGGGATGGGAGCCCAAGATGCTTGATCGCCGTTCGTTACTTGTTGCTGGAGCGTCCTCGCTGGCGAGCATTATGTTGCCTCGCGTGCCGGGAAGCGAAAATGCCTTCCTGCTGCCGTTCGCGCCCACCGCGGCCTATGCCGACGAAGAAGACCCCTTCAAGGTGCTCGTTCTCTCGCGCACCATGTTTGGTGTGGTCGTGGTCGACGTCGCCAACAAGAATACGCCCATCGCAGGTGCCCAGGTCACGCTCACATCGCGCTATGCCGTAGGCAAGCAGCTCACCGCCACGACCGATGACGAAGGCACGGCCATCTTTGAGGTCGCCCCTCTTTCGGAAGGCTACGTGGACGAGGCAACGCTCCTTGACGCGTACGACTTTAACGGCGGCATCTCCATTAGCATGGCGGGCTACCGTGATGTCGAGATTCCCCTTGCGCGTATCCAGGGCGGCACCGCCATAACCGCGCCCACGCGTCCGCTTTCCGACGGCGAGCCGTACTTCCGCCAGCTCACATTCGACGAATGGGACATCCAGTACGCTGATGCCACGTTCATGGCATTGCCGAAGGACGACACGGCAAACGAGCAGCCCGATACGCACGCCTTTACCGTTCAGGCACATCTGCCACAGGGCGGGCAGGCAACATTGCATATCAATAAAGTGATGCCCGCTGCGGGCAGCTCAACCGAAACCGTCACGCAGATTGGTCAGATCAAGGCCAGCGCATCGGGCGCGGATAATCTGGCGACGTTCACACTCGAAGACAAGTTCCTCGATGCAGCGTCGAGCCTTCTGGAAGAAGGATGCAAGCTGCGCTTTGTCCTCGACTACCAGGGCAAAACCTACACGCTCTCCTCCCCCATGGCCGTTGTTACCGCGCCGGCGGCAAAGGCGGAATCCGGATCGACCACTATCGTCCCCACCACTATGGACCAAGAGATCACTCCGTTTGATTTCCCCGCATCGTTTCCCGGCATCGGTGGTAATAAGTTCACGTGCTGGATGCCCACATTTCCGATCCTCTTCGATTTCTCGTTTGCTGGATACGTGCTGTTTGGTGGAGGATACAAACCAGCCAGCTATATGAACGATTCGGGCAACCCTGATCCGGAATACTGGAAGAAATCGCCGCGCGAGTCGGGCGCCAAGCAGGCAAACCGCTACCTCGACGAGATGGAGGGGAAGTGGAATCAGTACAAGAGTATGAGTGCCGGTTCGGGCACCGATCCAAGAAACACCAAGCTCCTTCGCCACCATTGCACGCCGCTGTTCACGATGGATATCGCCACACAGCTGTACGGCTCGCTTGCCTACGATTGGGTGGGTAAAACCTGGGGTAACAACAACGACCCCGCATACGGCAATATTAAGGCCCTCTTCCAGGTAAGAACCGACCTCAATTGGACCGAGCAGTTTACCCTAGGACCGGTGCCATTTTTCCTAAACGTCAACCCTTGGGTGCTGGCGAAGCTGGCGCTCGCTGTGGGTGCCCACACGCACGGCAGCGGCGCGGCG
>URBS01000113.1 GCA_900546085.1 uncultured Collinsella sp. | reverse complement strand
CCGAGCCGTCGCAAGACTTGAAGAAGGGGGAGGCCTCGCGGCCTCCCCCTTTTTTTGTATCTCGGGCAATTTGTCTCACATAGTAGCTGTGTTTTATAACCCTCGTTTGTCGCATCTTCTGTGAACGGGCTACAATAACTTAGTCTGTGCGATATGGAGGTGAACATGGCTGAAGCTGGTATCGGCGTTGATATCGTCGAGATTTCCCGCATGAAATCAATTCTTGAAAAGACGCCGTCGTTTGCTCGGCGTGTGTTTACCGAAGAAGAGCGTGCGTATTGCGATGCATCATCGCGTCCCGCTGCTCACTATGCGAGCCGCTTTGCTTCGCGCGAGGCGGTGCTTAAAGCTCTCGGCACGGGTTTTAGTCAAGGCGTGGGTCGCAAGGATGTTTCGGTAACGCGTGATAAACTCGGCAAACCGAAGGCGCTGCTTTCGGGCCGTGCTCTCGAGATCGCTCAAGAACTGGGCGTTGTTGAGGTCGCTCTTTCCATTACGCTTACGGGAGACTTGGCCGTTGCGAATGCCATCGCGATTACCGAAGATGCTCGGCCTAAGCCAAAAGATGAAAAGGTGAGCACCAAGATACGCGTTGCGCAGACATTTAAAGAGGCTCGCTCTGTATTAGATGAGCTCGAGCAGCTGCAGAATTCAGCATTGACGGAGCACCTGGGCGATGCTTCGCAAGATACGCTAGGAGCATAGATGAAACCGGTTTTGAGTACCGAAGAAGTCGTTCGTCTCGAGGATATCATCGAACGCGAAGGGACTTCGAAGGCCGAGCTTATGGAGCTAGCGGGTGAGTTTGCCGCTAACGAGGTCTTGAAGCTCAATCCCGATCGGGTTCTCGTTTTGGTCGGTTTTGGTAATAATGGCGGCGACGGTTGGGTTGCCGCCGATATCCTGAGCCATAAGGGTGTGGACGTGGATATCGTTTCTCCGGTTGAACCGGATGAGATTCCTGCTGCTCTGGCACGTCATGTTGCTCGTCGTACTGCCGGCCGCGATGTGCACGCTTGCGTCGGCCCCTCGCGTGATGAACTCGAGGTTTTGATCGATAAGGCGGATGTTGTTGTCGATGCCATTTTTGGTACCGGTTTCCACGGGAATCTGCGTGCGCCGTTCTCCATTTGGATTCCTACGGTCAATGAATGCGCCGATTGTGTCGTATCCATTGATGTCCCCTCGGGCCTGAATGCAGAGACGGGCGTTGTTGATGACGACTGCATTCGTGCCGAGCGCACGGTGACGATGATTGCGCCCAAGATTGGTCTGTATAGCGCTGATGGCCCTGAGTATGCTGGCGATTTGATCTGCGGCAATCTTTACGACCGTCTTGACGAAGTCATCGATGATGTTGACCACGCCGCCGAGATTGTCGAGCCCGGTGACTTAGTTGATTACTTTGCTCCGCTACCATCGAATATCGATAAGTATTCCCGTGGCTCTGTGCTTATTGTCGCCGGATCGGCGCAATATCCTGGTGCTGCCATTATGGCGGCCAAGTCTGCAGCTCGCGCGGGTGCTGGTTACGTGGCAGTCGCGGCTCCTGACGCCTGCGCCAATCTCATTCGCATGGCACTTCCTTCGATTCCGGTCTTTGCTATTCCGTCTGATTCCCGCGGCTCCTTTGGCGCCGCTGCGCGCATGACGGTGTGCGAGATCGCAAAGAAGTACAGCTGCGTGCTGTGCGGTCCCGGTATGACGACGTCTGCCGGCGCTATGCAGGTGGTTTCGGGCTTGCTCGAGCTTGATGTACCGCTAATTTTGGACGCCGATGCACTCAACTGCCTTGCTAAGATTGCCATTGACGGTATTGATAGTAACCCCGAGATGTATCGCCGCGAGCAGCCGTTGGTTATGACGCCGCACTATCGTGAGCTTTCGCGCCTGGTTGCCGGTGACGAGGTGAACGACCTTGGTACCGCGATTGCGGCCGCGCAGAAGGTTGTCTGGGCTGCAGGCTCCGACAATCTGGTGGTCATAGCCAAGGGGCCGACGACGGCTATCTGTGGCGTTGAGCGCGTGCTGCTGCCACTCTCGGGTCCGGCTTCTCTGGCAACTGCCGGTTCTGGTGATGTTCTCGCGGGTATTTTGGCCGGCACACTTGCCACCATGCGCGACGAGATGGATCGTTGGGAGTTGCTGTATTCGTACGCCGTCGCACTTCACAGCTACGCCGGTTTTGCTGCGGCGACGGAGTATGGTGAGAAGAGCGTTATCGCGACCGATCTTATCGACTTGATCGGTCCTGCCATGGAGCTGGCGGCAAAGGATGCGCTCGAAGATCTGGGAATCATGGACGAAGGGTCGGATGACTAATCATGAATAAAGCCGATTTGACGCGCTGGTCCTGGGTCGAGATCGACCGCGGGGCGCTCCGTCGCAACACGAGGGCCTATAAGAACTTGCTGAATCCACGTCAGCGCCTGTGCTGCGTGGTCAAGGCCGATGCTTATGGTCATGGAGCTGTTGAGTGCGCCAAGATCATGTATTCGGCCGGTGCCGACATGTTTGCCGTGGCGACGGTTAACGAGGGCGTTGAGCTCCGACAGGGCGGGATTACGAAACCCATCCTCATCCTAAGCGAGCCGCCTATCGAGGCCATTCCGACGTTGCTCGAGTTTGATATCATGCCCTCGGTCTATACGTCTGACTTTGCTCTTGCGTATGGAGAATGTGCCGTCGCGGCGGGCAAGGTGGGCAAGTATCATCTCGCCATCGAGACGGGCATGAACCGCATTGGCGTACATTACACGCAGGTGCTCGACTTTGTCCGCGGTATTAATTTCCATCGCGGTATTCAGTGCGACGGCGTATTTACGCACTTCGCCACGGCCGATGAACCTTCGGGCTGGGACTACAAACTGCAGTGTCAGCGCTTTACTGAGGCCGTTCAGGCCATTAAGGATGCGGGCTTTGAGTGCGGTATCGTGCATTGTGCCAATACGCCGTCCTCGATGCTCGATTCTTCAATGCACTTTGACATGATTCGTGCCGGCATCGGTTTGTATGGTCTGCAGCCATGTGAGCTGAGTGGTCGCGTGATGCAGCTTGATCCCGTCATGAGCGTCCACGCGCGTGTGACGCGCGTGGCGCATCCTGCGATGGGCGAGGGCGTGGGCTACGGCTTTACCTACCGCGTACCGCGCACGCGCGTTCAGATCTGCACCCTTCCGATCGGTTATGCCGATGGCCTTTCGCGTACGCTTTCCAATCGTATGGACGTGCTGTATCGCGGCGAGCGTGTGCGTCAGGTGGGCAATATCTGCATGGACCAGTTTATGGTCGCCATTCAGTCCAACCCGGCGCATGAGATTCCCGAGGCCGAGTATGGTGACGAGATGATCATTGTCGGCCGCGATGGAGATGCCGAGATTACCATGGACGAGATGGCGCGCCTACGCGGCACGATTAACTACGAGGTCGCTTGCGGCTTTGGTATGCGTCTCGACAAGGTCTACGTGTAGGAGTCGCTATGGGCGTCATGCACATCCCCGGCCATAGCCATCAGGCGCCGCGTGAGGTCGCACTCGAGGAGATCGAGGCCGTTCTGGGCGATTGTCACCTTTGCCAGCTTTACCAGTCGCGCCATAACATCGTGTTTGGCGTGGGAAACCCCCACGCTCGCGTGATGTTTATTGGCGAGGCGCCGGGCCGCAATGAGGATTTGCAGGGCGAGCCCTTTGTGGGGGCGGCAGGCGAGGACCTCAACGGCATTTTGTCGCTGGCGGGGCTCAAACGCGAAGACGTCTACATTGCCAACGTGCTTAAGTGCCGCCCGCCGGGAAACCGCAATCCGCGTCCCGAGGAAGTGCTGGCTTGCTCGCCGTTTTTGCGTGAGCAGATTCGAAGCATCTGGCCCGATATCATCGTGACGCTCGGCAATCCCGCGACGCACTTTGTGCTTAAGACCGAGATCGGCATTACTAAGCTGCGCGGCAGGTTCCACCAGATGGGGCATTTTGTGGTAATGCCCACGTTCCATCCGGCAGCGGCGCTACGCAATCCGGCGTGGCAGGAGCTACTGGAGGAAGACTTTAAGATGCTGGGCGACTATCTGGAGCGACATCCCGCACCAGAGGACGCCTCGGAATAATAAGGAGCATATATGTCCCTGGAGCGCCTGGGGGTAGGTACTTACAAAACGACTTGCGCTGCCGATACGGAGTACTTTGGCGAGCTAATTGCACCGTGCCTTGAGGACGGCGATGTGCTCATCCTGACCGGTGGCCTGGGAGTGGGCAAAACTCACTTTACCAAGGGCGTCTCGCGCGGGCTGGGCGATGGGCATATGGTTACGAGCCCTACGTTTGCGCTCATGGCCGTTCACGATCAAGGTCGTATTCCGCTGTTTCACTTTGATCTATACCGCCTGGAGCATGCCTACGAGCTCGAGGATACGGGCATTTTCGATGTGCTGGGCTATGAGGGTGCTTGCCTGCTGGAATGGGGCGAACAATTCCAGGACGAGCTGACGGATGAGTATCTTTCGGTGACGCTCAAGCGTGATGAGGGCGACAGCGATGTGCGAACGATAACGCTCGAGGCGCACGGTGACCGCGCAATGGAGCTTTCCCATTTGATTGATAAGGCTGTACAAGATGAGCTTGCATAACGACAGCGCGCTGGTGGTGGCGCTCGATACCTCGACCGACATGCTTGCCTGCGCGGCAAGCTGGATTGATGGGCAGACGGGCGAGACGAAGCTCGTGAGTGGCGACCACATGTGTCGCCGTCACGCCAACGTTGAGCTCGTGAATACCGTTGATGGCGTGCTGGCTCAAGCCGGTCTGGATCGCAGCGATGTTGGTTGCTATGTGGTCGGCCGCGGCCCGGGGTCCTTTACGGGTGTGCGCATCGGCATCTCCACTGCCAAGGGCCTCGCGCGTGGTGCCAATGTTCCGCTGCTGGGCGTGTCGACGCTCGACGCTTGCGCTTGGACGGCGTGGAAGGCTGGCGTGCGCGGCAAGCTTGGTATCTTGGCCGATGCTATGCGCGGTGAGGTATATCCGGCGCTGTATATGCTGGTCGATGAGGGTCCCGAGCGTCAGTTTGAGCGCGAACACGTGGTCAAGGCCGCCGTGGCGCTCGATGAGTGGCGCCAAGCAGCGGACTGGGGCCAGGTTCAGCTGACCGGTGACGGTCTAGTGCGCTATGGCAAGCTGCTGGGTGAGGACGAGGCCGCCCGCTGCGTGGAGCGCGACCTGTGGTGGCCTTCGGGCGAGGGCTTGCTGCTCGCGCACGCTGCGGGTGACGGCGATCCGGCCCGCGTCCTGCCGATTTACACGCGCCTTTCGGATGCCGAGGAAAACGAGCGCAAGCGTCTTGGTCTTGCCGAGAGTGCGCAGAGCGAAATTACGGGTGTTGCCGATGAGCTCGCCGGTCGTCATCTGCAGTTCCGTCCCATGGGCGCGGCGGATGCCGAGGGCGCAAGCGCGCTGGAGGCTGCCTGCTTTGAAGGTGCCGGACACGAGGCATGGACGCCGGGCATGTTCCTGTCCGAACTGGGCGAGGACGTCGCTGCGCCGCGTAGTTGGTGGGTGGCACACGACGACGGCAAGCTGCTGGGCCTTGCCGGCGGTATGGTCGTGGACGGTGATGTGCAGATTCTGGATGTCGCCGTCGACCCGGCACATCGCCGTGAGGGCATTGCCCGCAAGCTGCTGTCGCATGTGAGCTATGATGCCCAGATGCTCGGCTGCACTACGGCTTCGCTCGAGGTCGAGGACGGTAACGAGGGAGCGACCGCGCTTTATAACGCTCTGGGCTTTACCGAGGCTGGCCGTCGCCGCGGCTACTATGGTGCCGGCAAGGACGCCATCGTCATGACGGCTCCGCTGCCCCTGGTGCTTCCGGTCGATAATGCTTCGCCCGAGCCGACGGCGGCAGAGCAGCGCGTATGGCCGCTGCCTGCGCCTGGGCGCTCCGAGGGGGAGCGTGCCGAAATTGAGCGCCGCCGCCTAGTGCTCGCTATCGAGAGCTCCTGCGACGAGACGGCCGTGGCGATTATCGATGCGGATGGCAATATGCTGGCCAACCAGGTGTCGACACAGATTGATTTTCACGCCCGCTTTGGCGGCGTGGTGCCCGAGATCGCCTCGCGCAAACACGTTGAGGTGATTGTGAGTGTCGTGGATGCGGCGCTCGAGGATGCCGCAGCATCGCTTGGTCTTGAGGGTGGAGCCATCGCGCCGAGCGAACTCGCCGCTGTTGGCGTGACGCAGGGTCCGGGCCTGGTGGGTGCTCTGGTAGTGGGCGTCGCCTTCGCCAAGGGCTTTGCCTATGCCGCCGGCAAGCCGCTCGTGTGCGTCAACCATCTGGAGGGCCATCTGTTCGCCAACCTGCTGGCGCAGCCCGATCTCAGGCCGCCGTTTATCTTCACGCTCGTCTCGGGCGGTCATACCATGCTCGTGCACGTGAAGGCATGGGGCGACTACGAGGTACTTGGTGAGACACTCGACGATGCTGTGGGCGAGGCCTTCGACAAGGTAGCCAAGGCGTTGGGTCTGGGCTATCCCGGTGGCCCCATCATCTCCAAGCTGGCCGAGACGGGCAACCCCCGCGCGATCGATTTTCCTCGCGCGCTTAACAGCAGGGGAGACTATCGTTTCTCGCTTTCGGGTCTTAAAACGGCCGTGACGCTCTACATCGAGCAGGAGACCAAGGCCGGGCGCACGATTCACCTGCCCGATCTGGCGGCTTCGTTTGAGGCAGCCGTCTTTGACGTTCAGTACAAGAAGGCCAAAAACGCCCTGCATGTCACCGGATGCAAGGAATACTGCATCGGCGGCGGCGTCTCGGCTAATCCGCATCTGCGCGAGATGATGATCAAGAAGCTTGGGCGTCAGGGGATCCGCGTAACGGTGCCACCGCTTTCGGCGTGCACCGACAACGCCGCCATGATCGCAGAGGTTGCCCGCCGTAAATTCGACCGAGGAGGAATCTCGCCGTTCGACGTCGACGCCGATCCAAACATGACGCTGTAGCTGGTACGGCGCGGTCCCCGGACGGAGGGGTCGGATATAAGGTTTCCTGCTCTACAGTCCTGCGCAAGACGAAGGCCACATTAAGTGGCCTTCTTTGCGTGCGGAACTCGCGATAAACCTTATATCCGGCCCCTCCGTCCGGGGACCTTTCTGTATCGATATAGCTTCTGAGCTGGTTTGGCGTCGACAACGTCCGGCAAGGTTAGCCAGCTGCGTCGAATTTCCGGCGTGCTTTAGCTGAAAGAAAAAGATGGTGTGCGGAGCTTTGCTCC
>URBS01000112.1 GCA_900546085.1 uncultured Collinsella sp. | reverse complement strand
GGCCCGTGGGTTATACCCTAAGAGCAAACCACCCTTTTTAAGGGTGGTTCTGATTACTTTACATACACCACGTTGTCGCGGCGGGGTTTGGGCTCGGGTAGCGTGTCTTCGGCATAGCCCAGGATGCAGTGACCGACACCGCGCAGGCTGCCGTCGGCGGGCAGGCCCCAGCTGGCCAGCAGCTCCAGGCCCTCGGGCGAGTCAAAGACCTCATGCGCGCGGTGAATCCAGCACGAATCGACACCCAGTGCATAGGCGGCGTTGAGCAAGTTGCCCATGGCGAGCGAGCCGTCTTCCAGATGCGTGGGCACGCTGCGGTCGACCAGCACCACCACAACGGTCTTGGCGCCATAGAAGGGGTCACTGTTGCCGCCCATGACCTGGGCGTTGAGCTGTGAGAGACGCTCGACGGTCGCGGGGTCGGTGACGGCGACAAACGTCACCGGCTGGCGGCCCATGCCGCTCGGTGCATATTGGCCGGCTTCGATAATACGTGCAAGCTTTTCGGCCTCGACGGGACGATCGCTGTATTTGCGGCAGCTGCGGCGGTGGATGAGCGCTTCGATAGTCTCCATGGTGTCTCCTTGTAGTGGCGTTGCAGATGCCCCGTTCATACCCGTCGGGCTCAAACGATAGACGGTCAATTGCCCGGCCAAAAGGATAGATTCCAATTGGGAAAGTAGGTTTGCATAAAAGTAGCTTCAGAATGTGACAAACAAATGGGATGGTTAAACGTTTTATCCCGTCTACCCTGCGGTTTTTTACCACTTGCCTAAATGACGAACGCATAACCTCTGATAAAGGTTTTACTAAAGGAGTACCAACGTTTATCAACGCGCCATGGTGGCGCCGGGCCAGGAGGTAACATCATGTTCCAGGCTGGAGATGTCGTCGAGACCGACTTCGAAGGATTTCTGAAGCTGCTGCGTTCCAAGACGCGCGCTTTCGTGTCGATCAACGATCACGAGTACTACATCACGCACACCGATGGCTATTGGCGTGTTCAGGATTGCGAGGCCCTCAACGATAAGGGCCACTTTACTGACTGCTCCGAGCTGGTCAACACGGTCTGCGAGGTCGTCGAACTGCCGTGGATCTGTGGCAAGAGCCTGCACGACAGCTTCTCGGGCGCCACGGTCTACGAGGCCGTCGCTGCGTAACAGCCAACAATCGATATTTTCTTGCAACCGCCGGCGCCGCCCCCGCGCCGGCGGTCTTTTTTGTCGACATGCCTATGTAGAGCTGACCATATATAACGAGCTTATTGACGATAGTCAAAACTCGGACTAATGTAGAGATGTAAATTGGTCAAAACTCGGACAATCGAATGGTGGGATAGATGAATAGTGCGGTTACACTGGTCGATTTCGACCGGATGCTCAATGGACTCGACCATATCTATTCGGAGTTCTCGCGCACCTGCGGTCTTTCGGATTGCGCCTATTGGATGCTCGTCGACACGAGTGCAGCGGGTGGAAGCGTTGCCGTGAGTCGGCTGACGAGTGAATGGTTCTACAGCAAACAGACCATCAATTCGGCGATCAAGACGCTTAGGGCGCGAGGGCTCGCGACGTTGGAGTTTGCCGAGGGCAGTCGTAAGAACAAGGTTGTGCGACTGACCGAAGAAGGCATGCAGTTTGCCAAGCGCTACGCGTTGCCGGCGCAAAAGGCCGAGCAGCAGGCATTCGAGGCGCTCGAGCCGTGGGAACAGCGCGAGATCATGCGCTTGGTCGGTAAGTTCTCCCATGTTCTTAACGAAGAGTGCGAGGCATTTAAACGGCAAGTTGCCGCCGAGAACGAGGCTGACGATAAGGGCGAGGGGGAGACATGCGACTCTTAATGAGGTTTATGAGGCCGTACCGCGGTCTGATCGCGGTGACGCTGCTGGTGCTGCTAATCGACAACGTCGGCACGCTGTTGGTGCCTACAATGTTGGCGAATATGGTCAATACCGGTATCACGACGGGCGACGTCGACTACATCTTGCGCAACGGTCTGTACATGCTCATCGCGACCGGCATGGCCAGCGGCGGTGCGGTGCTGGGCTGCTATCTTTCGGCCCGTCTGGCGGCCAATGTGGCCTGCGACATCCGCAACGCCGTCTACGATAAGTCGCTCGAGCTGTCCGCCAGCGACTTTGAGCGCTTTGGCACGGGTTCGATGATCACGCGCTCGCTCAACGACATCAACGTGATCCAGCAGGCCATTCTGCAGACGATTCAGTTGGTGCTGCCAGTGCCGTTCTTGGCCGTCGCGGGCATCATCTTTGCCTGGTTTATCGATCCTGCCATGGGCACGCTGCTGGGCGTGGTCGTTGCGATCGTGCTGGTGGCGGCGGTCTTTACGGTGGCTAACGCCGCGCCGATTTTTATGCGCCTTCAGAGCTTTATCGACCGCATGAACGTGGTGCTGCGCGAGAACATCGTGGGCGTGCGCGTCATCCGCGCATTTAACAAGGAGCGCCACGAGGAGCAGCGCCTGGACGAGGTGTTTAGCGATTACGCGGCCAATGCCATCAAGGTCAACCACCTGTTTGTGGGTCTCGACAGCTCCAGCTTCTTTTTGATGAACATCGCCGAGGTGGCGGTGCTGTGGGTGGGCGGCAACCGCGTGGGCGTCCATGCCATGCAAATCGGCAGCATCTCGGCCGTGCTGGAGTACGCGATCCTGATCCTGTTCTTTGTGATGATGGCGCAGATGGTGGTGCTGACGCTCCCGCGCGCCGCGGCGTGTCTCAACCGCGCGCAGCAGGTGCTCGAAATCGAGCCGAGCATTGTGGACGGCAAGGCTACGCTGGGCGACGGGGCGCCTGAGTCCGCAGACGGCGCCGACGCGGTGGCCGTGTTCGACCACATGTCGTTCCGTTTTGACGATGCCGACGAGGACACCCTGTGCAACCTGAGTTTTGCCTGCCGCCGTGGACAGACGACCGCGATCGTGGGCTCAACGGGCTCGGGCAAGTCAACGGTGGCCAAACTCTTGCTTCGCTTCCACGATGCCACGAAGGGCGCCATTCGCCTGAACGGCGTCGATCTGCGCGACCTTTCGCAAGACGACATCCGCGGGCGTATCGCCTATGTGCCGCAGAAGGCATGGCTGTTCTCGGGTACCGTGGCAAGCAATCTGCGCTTTGGCAACGAAGACGCGACCGAGGCTGACATGCTCCATGCGCTCCAGGTTGCCCAGAGCACCTTTGTACTCGATCAACCGCAGGGGCTCGACACTCCGGTGGCGCAGGGCGGTACGAACTTTTCGGGCGGCCAGCGCCAGCGTTTGGCAATCGCCCGCGCACTCATGAAGCGCGCCGACCTGTATATCTTCGACGACAGTTTTTCGGCCCTGGACTTTAAGACCGATGCGGCACTGCGCCATGCGCTGCAGGACGAGACGTGCGATGCCGCGGTGCTCATCATCGCCCAGCGCATCTCGACTATTTTGCATGCCGATCAGATCGTGGTGCTCAAGGACGGCGAGATCGTGGGCCTGGGCACGCACGACGAGCTCATGGAAACCTGCGAGGTGTACCGCGCTATCGCGGAATCGCAGATGAAGGGAGGTGAGTAGCATGACCGAGGAGCTCAAGAAGCAGGGCATCGCCGATGACGCCGCGGTTGCAGAGACAGTCGAGGAGACGGGCGCCACGCCCGGCCTGGACGAAGCCGCCAAGGCGGCGGAGCGCGAGGCTCGCCGCCAGGCGCTCTACGAGGAAAACGAGCGCGCCGAGGACGAGCGCGCCCGCGCCGAGGCAGAGCGCATGCGCGATGTTGACGACGAGGACGAGGACGAGACGCCCCGCGACACCTGGGCGACGGTGCGCCGCCTGTGGAGCGAGGCCGCCGGCGACCATTGGCGTTTCTATATCGTGTTCGCGAGCATCGTGTTCTATGCCATCTTTAACACCGCGGCGCCGGCCTACAGCGCCCGCGTGATCGATGAACTGTGGGGGCACATGAAGGTGGCGTTTGCCAACAACACTACCTTCAGCATTACCTGGGAGAACTGCGGCAGGACCATCTTCATCTACTTTATGATCTGGACCGCCGCCGCCTCGTTCTACGCACTCCAGAGCTTTTTGATGTCGAGCGTTGCCGAGCGTCTCAACCTGCGTCTACGCAACCGCATCGCACAAAAGCTCAACCGTCTGCCGCTTGCCTTCTTTGACGCGCATCGTCCCGGTGAGGTCGTCAGCCGTGCGACCAACGACTTGGACAAGATGTCCGAGAGCATGCAGCGCGGATTGCTGCAGCTGCTTGTGTCGATCGGCACCGTGGTGGGCGCCGTGGGCGTGATGTTCGTGTTTAGCGTGCCGCTTACGCTAGTCTTTTTGTTCTTTACGGCGTTGTCGCTGCTGGTGACTAAGGTGGTTTCGCGCCGTACGCATGATGTGACGGGCGAGCGTCAGGAGTGGGTGTCCAAAATCACGAGCGCGGTCGAGGAAGGCTATTCGGGCCGTTTGGTGATTCGCGCATTCAACCGCGAGCACCAGAGCTCTGCCGAGGTGCACGAGGCCTCGGGCGAGCTGGCGCGCGTGAGCACCAAGGCCGACTTTATGATCAACGCCGTCGGACCCGCGGTTCGCTTTATCGGCCGTTTGGCGCAGATTGTGATCGCGCTCGTGGGCTGCAGCATGCTGGTCGCCGGTCACATGACCGTCGGCGTGTTCCAGGCGTTCTTCCAGTTTATCTACGAGGCGTCCGAACCCATGACGCAGCTGTCGTTCACTTTTAACTCGCTGCAGAGCGCGCTGGCGAGTGCGGAGCGCGTGTTCGACCTGCTTGATGAGCCCGAGATGGAGGCCGATCCGCTGCCGGACGAGGCCGCCAAGCTGCCGGGTCGCATTGAGGGCCGCGTCGCTTTTGAGCACGTGCGCTTTGGCTATGCGCCCGACAAGCCGCTCATGCGCGACGTGTCGTTTACCGCCGAGCCGGGCCAGAAGATTGCCGTGGTGGGAACCACGGGCGCAGGCAAGACGACGCTCATCAACCTGCTCATGCGCTTCTACGAGATTGACGGCGGGCGTATTACGCTCGACGGCGTGGATACGAGCCGCATGGATCGCGGCGAGTTGCGACAGCAGTTTGGCATGGTGTTGCAGGACGCCTGGCTGTTCGATGGCACCATTGCCGAGAACATCGCCTATGGCTGTCCCGAGGCGACGCGCGAGGAGATTGTCGCGGCCGCACGTGCCGCTCAGGTCGACTTCTTTGTGCGCACTATGCCGCAGGGCTACGACACACGGGTGGCTAACGATGCCGAGAGCATCAGCCAGGGCCAACGTCAGCTGCTGACCATCGCGCGCGTGCTGCTCAACAACCCGGCGATCCTCATCCTGGACGAGGCGACGTCGAGCGTGGACACGCGCACCGAGCTTGCCATCGGCCGCGCCATGGACGCGCTCATGCGCGGGCGCACGAGCTTTGTGATCGCGCACCGTCTGTCGACGATCGTCGATGCCGACCTCATCCTGGTCATGGATCACGGCAATATCATCGAGCAGGGTACGCACAAGGAGCTGCTGGCTGCCGAGGGCGCTTACGCCGACCTCTACCTAAGCCAGTTCGCATAAGGTGACAAAGGGGCAGTCCCGCATGTCGCATCGAAAAGAAGGCGCGCCGGGGGCGGATTCCCTGGCGCGCCTTTTGTGCTGGCGTTCATGCTGTGGCGGCTGCCCACGGCCCTAGCGCTCGTCCACGAGCTTGGCGACGAGGGCTTTGAGCTCGGCCACCTCTCGCTCGAGTTCCTTGACGCGACGGGCGTTTTCGTTGATGCCCTGGCGGTTGAGGGCGCTCTGCTCGGCGGCATCGTCGGGCATGTACTCGCGATGCTGCTTGGCGTCGAAGCTCTCCTCGAACACGCGGCAGCCGTTGCGCTTGATGATGCGCCCGGGCACGCCCACGACGGTGCAGTTGTCGGGCACGTCCTTGACGACGACCGAGTTGCCGCCGATCTTGACGTTGTCGCCAATGTGGATGTTGCCAAGCACCTTGGCGCCCGTGCCCACCGTGACATTGTTGCCCAGGGTGGGGTGGCGTTTGCCGGTCTCGTTGCCGGTACCGCCGAGCGTGACGCCTTGGTAGAGCACGCAGTTGTCGCCCACAATGGTGGTCTCGCCGATGACAACGCCCATGGCGTGGTCGATAAAGAAATGTTTGCCGATCTGTGCAGCGGGATGAATCTCGACGCCGGTGATGTGGCGGGTGATTTGCGAGAGCACGCGGGCGAGTGAGCGATGGCCGTGCTCCCAGAGCCAGTGCTCGGGCACGTGGTTCCACTTGGCGTGCAGGCCAGGATAGGAAAGGAAGATGACCAGACCGTTTTGCGCGGCGGGGTCCTGCGCTTGGACGGTCTTGATGTCCTCGCGAATGGTATTGATAAAGCTCACTGGCCGCCCTCCCTTAGCGCCGTGACAATGCGATTCTATAAAGTATAGCGATTCGCTAGGGATTAAGAAGGGCGATCTTTCACGGCTTAGCGTGACAGGTGTCAGTTATGCATACTTGCTGGTAATGGAGTCATGCTTTTGTGGGGTTGCGCACGAGGGGGCGCCGCAACCGTATACTGGTCAACTTGGACGTGTCCGCGCCCACAACTGAGAGGTTTTACTTCATGGGTTTCATTAATTTTATCGCCGAGCTGCTCAAGGACCCGCGCACCGCGATCGCCAGTTGGATCGCCGCCGGCCCGCTCATGGCCTACGGCTGCGTGTTCCTAATTATCTTTATCGAGACGGGCGTGGTGTTCTTCCCGTTCCTTCCCGGCGATTCGCTGCTGTTCGCTTCGGGCTTCTTTGCCCACAACGGCGGCTTTAACATCGTGGCCCTGTTGGCCGTCGCATGGACGGCCGCCATCTTGGGCGACCAGTGCAACTTTATGATCGGCCATTTCTTTGGCCGAAAGATCATCGCCTCGGGCAAGGTCAAGGCCATGACGCCCGAGCGCATCAAAAAGTCCGAGGATTTCCTGGATAAGTGGGGCCATCTGGCCATCTTCCTCGGTCGCTTCTTCCCGTTTATTCGCACCTTTGTGCCTTTTATCGCCGGCATGGGCGGCATGCACTGGCGCAACTTTGTCATCTTTAACGTGCTGGGTGGCATTACCTGGTCGACGGTCTTTACGCTGCTGGGCTACTTCTTTGGCGGCATCCCCTTTGTGCAGGAGCACTTTGAGCTGCTGATTATCGGCATCGTCGCCGTGTCGATTATCCCGACCGTGGTCGGCCTGGTTAAGGCAAAGCTGGGCAAACAGAACGCGTAGCTCGAGATAGCGCGCAAACCGTGCCGTTGAGGCCCGTCACCGATTACGGTGGCGGGCCTCTCCAGCTTCGGTCA
>URBS01000111.1 GCA_900546085.1 uncultured Collinsella sp. | reverse complement strand
AAGCTAGTGACTGGAGTTCAGACGTGTGCTCTTCCGATCTAGCGACGGCCAAAATGCCGATACGCTCCCCTCCGTTAAGCACAATCTTGTCTTTTCTAAAAAGCCCCCATCCAACGATAAGAATGGCGGCGAGCTCGTCAGCATACGAAAACGCCTTGATGAAACCATCAAGCATGGGCGAGACGATAAGGATGACAAGCAAGATGACTTGAAACGCCTCACGCGCAAGAATCTTAGGACGTCCAGCATCCTTCGCTCTGTATCCGACCTTTAAAGCAACGGAAGACAAAACTACCCCCGTCCCATGTATAGCGCAGCAAGCTGCGCGACAGTCCCGTGAATATCAAACCCCTCATCCGCCACGACTCCCGCGTAGCCCTTGCGCATACGGCCCGAGTATCCAAGCGCGCGCTCAATGCAGTCGGCCCAGGCCTCGGCCCCTGCCTCCAGCGGCAGATACTCCACCAAGTCGGTAATGGCCACCTCGTCGGTAATCCTGTCCGAAAGCACGCACGGCAACCCGGAGCACTGCGCCTCCACCGCCGAAAACGGCAGTCCCTCAGACAACGAAGGCATGGCGAAGCAATCAACCCCATCGTAGAACGAGGGCATATCGTCGAGCAGTCCTAAGAAGCGCACGCGCTCGGAAAGCCCGAGATCACCTGCCCTCCTCTCGACGTTCTCGCGCAGTGAGCCGTCCCCCGCAAGGACGAGATACGCATGCTCGTCAATACGGGCGAGGGCGGCAAAAGCATCGATGAGGAAGGCATGATTCTTCATCAGTTCGAAGCGTCCGACATGGCCAACGAGGATGTCTTCCTCCGAAAACCCGTACGAACCCCTGAAAGCGTCCCTTCGTGCGGCGTCGAAGGCGAACCGCGCCACGTCGATGCCGTTGTTCACTACCTCAAAATCTTTGCCTGGATACATGAATTCCCCCGCGGTCCTCGAACAGGCCAGCCGCTTGGTCGCATACTCGCCGAAACCCTTCTGGAAAGCCTGCTTCACGATATTGCGCGGGGTGCGCTCGAAATCGGCGATGTGCGAGTGTGAGAATAGTCGCCCGACGCCGTGCTCGCCCGCCGAGCGCAGGACGTCGCGCCCGAGCGCAGCCATATGGCAGTGCACGGCGGCGTAGTCGTGATGCTCGTCAAAGAAGGCGTCCAACATCCGCTTGCGGCGCAGCAGGTTCGCGCCCTCCATGATGGGCACGTGGTACACATGCCCGCCAAGGCTCTCGACCTCATCCTCGTAGTATTCGCGGGGGGTGTGGAAGACGAGAAAGTCGAACTGCACCTGAGTGCGGCAGATATTGCGGTAGACGTTCATGATGAATGCCTCCGCGCCACCCCTGAACAGTTTCGAGGTAACCTGAAGTACTTTAACCACGGGCACTCCAATCTTCGATTTGATTCAAATAGCAGGAAAGCCCTTCCTCCCAGTCGGGCATGTGGAACCCGACCGACTCGAGCCTGGACAGGTCGAGCGCGGAGTGGACCGGGCGCGGGGCGATGGGGCCCTCGGCGCCGGCGTAGTAGTCGGCGGTGCTGACCGGCACGATCTTGTCCCCGTTGCCGTTGGCGGCCTCGAAGACGGCACGGGCGATGTCCGCCCAGGACCTCACGGCACCGGAGCCGGTGCAGTTATAGGTGCCGTAGGGGGCCTTCGCGTCCAGCACGTGGAAGATCGCCTCGGCCATGTCGCGCGTGAAGGTCAGGCGTCCCAGCTGGTCGTCCACGACGGTGACCTTGTCCAGCTTGTCCTCGGGGTCGGCGACGCGGTCGGAGAGGCCCTTCATAGTCTTGACGAAGTTGTGCCCCTCGCCGATGACCCAGCTGGAGCGCATGATGTAGTGGCGCGGGCACCCGGCCACGGCGATGTCGCCGGCGGCCTTGGTCTGGCCGTAGACGGACAGCGGGGAGAACGGCTCGTCCTCGGTGTGGACCTCCGCGGCGCCGTCGAAGACGTAGTCGGAGGACACGTGGACCAGGGTCATCCCGTGCTCGGCGCAGGTGCGTGCGAGAAGGGCGGGCCCCGTCGCGTTGGCCATCCAGGCGGTCACGCGGCCCTCGGGGGTCTCCGCCCTGTCGACCGCCGTGTAGGCGCCGCAGTTGATGACCGTGCCGTAGAGCGACCAGTCGTACTGCGAGTAGGCCTCCGGGTCGGACATGTCGAAGGTGTCGATGTCGCAGAAGTCGAAGTCCTTCGCCACGCCGCGCTCCTCGGCCAGCGCGCGCACCGCATGTCCCAGCTGGCCGTTGCAGCCGGTGACGAGCGTCCTCTTGGGCGCCATGGGGACGACGTCCCTGAGCATCGGGTGGTTGAGGTCGGCCTCGGAGACGGTGGCCCGGTCCAGCGGGATCGGCCACTCGATGGCGAGCTCCGGGTCGGCGAGGTTCACGAAGGTGTAGGTCCTCTTCAGCTCCAGCGACCAGTGGGCGTCCACCAGGTAGGTGTAGGCGGTGCCGTCCTCCAGGGCCTGGAAGGAGTTGCCCACGCCGCGCGGGACGTAGATGGCCTTGCTCGGGTCCAGGGTGCAGGTGAACACCTTCCCGTAGGTGGCGCTGCCCTCGCGCAGGTCCACCCATGCGCCGAAGACGCTGCCGCGGGCCACGGAGATGAACTTGTCCCAGGGCTCGGCGTGGATGCCGCGGGTGACGCCGCGGCTGTCGTTGTAGGAGATGTTGTTCTGGACGACGCGGAGGTCGGGGATCCCGAGCGCGCACATCTTGGCGCGCTGCCAGTTCTCCTTGAACCAGCCGCGCGAGTCGCCGTGGACGGCCAGGTCGACGACCTTGAGGCCCTCGATGCCGGTCTCGGCCACGGAGAGGTCCTTCTCGAATGCGATGTCTGCCATCTGTCTATCCCCTCCTACTGGCCCTGTGCGCGGTAACGGGCCTCGGTGGCCTCCTTGGCCGGGCGCCACCAGGACTCGTTGGCGACGTACCAGTCGATGGTGGCCCTGAGACCCTCGGCGAAGTCGGTATGCGCCGGCCTCCAGCCCAGCTCGCGCTGGAGCTTCGTGCTGTCGATGGCGTAGCGGCGGTCGTGGCCGGGGCGGTCGGCGACCCAGTCGAAGTCCTCGGGGTCCCTTCCCATCGCCTCGAGGATCATGCGCAGGACCGTGATGTTGTTCCTCTCGCCGTCGGCTCCGATGAGGTAGGTCTCCCCCATGCGGCCGCGGGTCAAGATGTCCCAGACGGCCGATGAGTGGTCCTCGGTGTGGATCCAGTCGCGGACGTTCTCGCCGCGGCCGTAGAGCTTGGGGCGGACGCCGTCGATGATGTTCGTGATCTGCCTGGGGATGAACTTCTCCACGTGCTGGTAGGGGCCGTAGTTGTTGGAGCAGTTGGAGATCGTGGTGTGCAGGCCGTAGGTGCGGGTCCAGGCGCGCACGAGCATGTCGGAGCTGGCCTTGGTGCTCGAGTACGGGCTGCTCGGGCGGTACGGCGTCTCCTCGGTGAACTTCGCCGGATCGTCGAGCGCCAGGTCGCCGTACACCTCGTCGGTGGAGACGTGGTGGTAGCGGATGCCGTACTTCCTCACGGCCTCCAGCAGGCGGAAGGTGCCCTCCACGTTGGTGCGCAGGAAGGGCTCCGGGTCGGCGATGGAGTTGTCGTTGTGGCTCTCGGCGGCGTAGTGGACGATCGCGTCGTGGCCGGGGACGATCCTATCGAGCAGCTCCGCGTCGCAGATGTCGCCCACGACGAGCTCGACGCGGTCGGAGGGCAGCCCGGCGATGTTCTCGGGGTTGCCGGCGTAGGTCAGCTTGTCCAGGACGGTGACGTGGACGCCCGGGTGGTTGTTGACCACGTAGTGCACGAAGTTGCTGCCGATGAAGCCGCAGCCGCCCGTGACGATGATGTTCTTAGGTTCAAAGATCTCAGACATGAGGGGTTTCTCCTAGTATTCGCGCGGGCTGTTGACGATCTCGCCGGCGGCGACCTTCCTCAGGTGCCGCCCGTAGACCGACTTGCCGTAGGCCTTCGCGGCCTCCTCCAGCTCGGCGGTCGTGATCCAGCCGTTCTCCCAGGCGATCTCCTCGGGTACGGACACGGGCAGGTCCTGCGAGTGCTCCACGGCGCGGACGAACTCAGCGGCCTCGTGGAGGCTCTCCATGGTGCCGGTGTCGAGCCACGCGTAGCCGCGGCCGAGGGTCACCACGGACAGCGTCCCCTCCTCCAGGTACATCTGGTTGAGCGTGGTGATCTCCAGCTCGCCGCGCGCGGACGGCTCCACCCTATGGGCCTTGGCGGCCACGTCGCCCGGGTAGAAGTACAGGCCGGTTACGGCGTAGGAGCTCTTGGGGCGCTCGGGCTTCTCCTCGATGGAGACGGCACGACCCTCCCCGTTGAACTCCACGACGCCGAAGCGCTCGGGGTCGTCCACGTGGTAGCCGAAGACCGTGGCGCGGCCCGACTCGGCGTTCTGGACGGCGCGCGTCAGGTGGCGGGACAGGCCGTTGCCGTAGAAGATGTTGTCGCCGAGCACCAGGGCGCACGGCTCGCCGTCGATGAACTCCTCGCCGATGGTGAACGCCTGCGCCAGGCCGTCGGGGCTCGGCTGCTCGGCGTAGGAGAGCCTCACGCCGTAGCGCGAGCCGTCCCCGAGCAGGCGCTCGAAGTTGGGCAGGTCGGCAGGCGTGGAGATGACCAGGATGTCCCGGATGCCCGCCAGCATGAGGGTGGACAGCGGGTAGTAGATCATGGGCTTGTCGTAGACCGGCAGCAGCTGCTTGGAGGTCACGAGCGTGAGCGGGTACAGACGCGTGCCGGACCCGCCGGCGAGGATGATGCCTTTCACTGGCTATGGCCTTTCTTTTCTAGCGGCCCTGCGGCCGGCGCGGTTTCCCAGAAGGCGGGCGCAGCAGTCGACGCCGAAGGCGATGAACTCGACCAGATTGCCCTCCCGAAGGAGCTGGGAGGAGACCGCTTTGACGAGCCGGCCCCCTTCACCGATCTCACTTGCATGCATGAGATCGTCCGCATGCGTTTCAAGAAAGAAACCGACGGCGCGGTTGCGGGCAAACTGCTGGGCTGGCGTCAAGTTGTGCGAGTGAAAGACCTCGGCATGCGGCTCGTAAGCGACCTTCATACCCGAGGCGATAAACTTGGCGGCCATGAGCATGTCCTCGTTGGTGTTAACATGATCGAATCCACCGCATTCGAGATATGCGATCCGTCGATAGGCAGAACAGGCGTCAGATGCAAAAAACGTCTTAATACCGAGTTTCTCGAGATCGCATTTCGAACGAACGGATGGCGAATCAGGATAGTTGAAACCACGCACCAGCTGCTCAAAGCGCCGAGCATCCGCCTTGGGCAGTTGCCTGCCACTTACAAGGGCGATGTCGGAATCATCAACCATGGGAGCAATAAGCCGCTTCAGATAATCATCGGAAACGGGCACGGCATCTTGGGTGAGAAAACATACAAAGTCGCCGCTCGACTCCCGCAGCGCCTTGTCTCTTGTGGTGCCGTGGTTGAAATCCTGACGATCGATCTGCAGCAAGCGAACGCCTTTGTGTTTCTGAACCAACTCGATAGTTTTATCATCCGATGCGGAATCGACGACCAGAATCTCATTCGGCTGAATTGACTGGCGATCAAGGGCGATTAAGAGCGTCTCAATTTCATGTTCAGCATTAAGAGTCGGGATGATGACAGAAATATCCATCTAGCGCCCCGTTCTCTCTTTGCCGAACATGGCCCCAAAGGTGCCTGCGAAGCACTTGCAATCCATACGGAAGCATCGGTTCTGCACATAACAAAGTTCGATCTTCTGACGCAAGCCACTCTCAAATGTCGCCTCGTTACGGTCGGTTGCCTGCCACAGACCCGTGATGCCGGGTTGAACAGAAAGCAACTCAGCCTTCTCCTCGTCGGAAAAGTGCTGCTCAAGCTCATCTCTTGTAATGGGGCGAGGACCAATGACAGAAAGGTCACCGTTCAGCACATTGAGAAACTGAGGCATCTCGTCGATAGAGCATTTACGAATGAACTGACCAATCTTGGTAATACGAGGGTCATCATCGACCTTGCGCTCGACTTCCCACTGATGTAGCTGCTCAGGGCTCAGGTACTTGCGCACGTCGTTTGCATCAGCGACCATACTGCGGAGCTTAAAAATCTTGATTGTCTTTCCGCCCTTGCCAACGCGATCCTGGGTGTACATAGGGCTGCCGGGCGATTCAAGGCAAATAAGCGCGCAAACAACAGCAATAGGAATCAATAGCAGAACACTCATCAAAAGACTAAATACAAGGTCAAACAGCCTCTTGACGATGCGATACCCAAGCGTGCCACTCGGCTTTATCTGATTGAAAGCCAGCGCACCAACCGTTGATGCACAACTCTCTGTTACTTCTTTAGCAGCCACAATAAAACTCACGTTCCTGTCCCCAGGAACCCCCCCCCATCTATGAATCCAAAATCCAAATAAATCGCTGGTATAACGTCTCCCTTACGTTTTGCTGGGCACGTCGAGCGGAAGTAACTCCCTAAATGCGGAGTCGCCTTCGCCCACGTCCACCAGGCACCAGCGTTTATGACGATCGATCTTTTTAACGCGGGCCTCTTGCCCCACCAAAGGGCCCTGCTCTATGTGCAACACGCCGTCTTCTATGCGGGCGACGCTGTTGCGCACCACGCCGTCGTCGTCGAGCACGCTGCAATACCAATCCTGCGCATCGTCCGGCATGGGCATGTACGCCCGCTCCCTACTGCCGGCGATGCGACAGCCAAAGCTCAACTGGGCCAAAGCCCTATCGAGCGCGGCGGCATCGTGCGTGGCGACGAAGAAATACTCCTTGTACATGGGTTTGGTTTGGAGCGACCATGCACCGTCCCGCTTAAACCAGAACTCCTTTTGCATCACAAAAGCGTCCTGCATCAAGTTGTGCGGGATAATGCGGCGAACCTTTTCGCAGGTCTCGCGCTCTTTTCCATGGGGGGTGTGGATCAGATACCAGCGGACGCGGCCGTGCTGGCTTTTGGTGGTGGCGCCGTTAAATGCGCCCGGCAGCTGCTCTTGGCGCCGTGCCATCTGTTCCATGTTCTCGCCCCCCTCTTTTGGCTTTGCGATGTACGCAAATGCAGGGGCGTTTAGAACAGGCTTCTCGCTCGCAGCTAGGCGCAGTCGCAAAAGTACAGGTTTTTGTAGAGGGGTATGGAGATGTACCTACTAGCAGTACATTTTGCGTAATCTGGGCAATCGCTGATTAATTGCTCGTATAATTGCCTATGTCGAAAGATACAAAAACCTGTACCTTTTTGTGCAATCAGAACCACCCTTAAAAAGGGTGGTTTGCTCTTAGGGTATAACCCACGGGCC
>URBS01000110.1 GCA_900546085.1 uncultured Collinsella sp. | reverse complement strand
CGACACGCATAAAAAGCCTCCCATTTCTCGTGTCCAAGAAATGGGAGGCAGTTCACATGGCGACTCCGCGCTTTATTGTTCAGCTTTTGCAGCCTTGCCCTCACGCTACGAAGAAGTAGACGAGGAAGGCAAGGGCCGCGATCCACCCGTCCTGTGCGAAAAAGTGTTTACGAGCGTTTGCGACTCGCCAGGGCGCCTGTGACGATAGCGGCCGTTCCTACAAGGGCGGTCGCTATGATGGCCGCGCTCGAGGTGTCGCCGGTTGCGGCGAGGATGCCGGTGGTTTTGGCTCCCGCGGTTGCAGCCGCAACGGTCTTGGTCGTCTTCGTGCCCTCGGACTTGGAACCCTCGGGCTTGGTCTCGCCTGGCTTCTCCTCGGGTTTGATCTCCTCGGGAGGCACGATGACCGTGCTCTTGGCGACAGCTGCATCGTAGGGGGAGTCAATCGTGGCATCGCCCGTGCCGATGGTCTGCCCCGCCTCGTAGACGATGCCGTCGCTGAGCTCTTCCTTGTTGCGATAGTCAATGACTTTGCCGCCTGCAGGCGTCTGGATGATGGCGTCCTTGATTTCGATGGTGCCGATCGCCTTGCCGTCCGCGCTCATGGCAAGGGCGAAGATAGCCGCCGTGTCTCCCTCGGCTGTGACCTTGCTGCGGACGATCGAGATGGTCGCGGGCGTGATGCCCTTCTCGGTCTGCGCGAAGATGCCGATGTTCAGGCCTTCGGACTCAGGGATGATTTCGTCGTTTTGGTCTCCACTGTAGTGGTCGGGGCCGTCGCCGCCGGTCTCGGCATAGCGGGCTATGGCCTTGACAACGGAGTCGCTGATGTAGATATGGCCACCCGCTTCGTCGGAGTAGAAATTACTGGTGGAGATTGCAACCGAGAACCTGCCTTCTGCGAGCGCATCCACAGTCGAGCCGTTCTTGATGACGATGTCGTCCTCATCGGTGAAGAGTGCGCTGGCTTCCCCGCCATCTGAGCTTGCGCGGACCGTCACGGTCGCGCCATCGAGCGTGATGCCCTTGTAGACATAGATGCCATACCCAACGCCACTTGCGTTGAGGGAAGCGTTCGTGACCGTGAGGCTGTTTTTACCGTCGATGGCGGCGTCTTCCTCGGAGCTTGCCTTGACCTGGCTGCCACCCGAGATCTCGATGTTGCCGTCGGCCCAAATCGCATTGTCTTTGATAGAGCTTGCCTCTACCTTGCCGCCGCCCTTTATGATGAGGTTCTCGTTAGCATCGATACTCTGATCGTCGGTGGCCTTGGCGGTGACGGTTCCGCTGTTGTCGATCGTGATGTTGCCGTCGGCCCTGACGCCATCAGAATCGCCCGTGGCGTTAACGTTTCCCGAGCCCTTGATGGTGACATCGCCCCCGGCATCGATGGCATCGTGCTCGGTGCTCGTGGCGTTGACGGTGCCAGCGCCGTCGATGTTGATGTTGCCGACGGAAGTGATGGCGTCACGAGAAGATGCCACGTTGAGCGTGCTGGACGCGTCGCCCTGAATATTAAGCTCGGCGTTCTCGTTCGCGCCATCCTTAACCTTGATGCCGCGGCCGTCGTCGTTAGTGACGGTGTTGTTGCCCTCGTAGCTCACGTTGAGCTTGCCCGCTGCCTCGATCGCACCGCCGTTGTAGCCGTTGAGCTTCATATCATCGGCGCCGTCCCATGACCAGGTGCCGGCGGCGTCTCCCGCGGGCCCCGCGGCCGCTTCGTGGCGGACGCCATCGACGTCCACCCACTCCGCCGCGAGCGAGACGCTCGGCATGAGCAGCGAGCTCACCGTGAGCGCGCAAACGGCACCCACGACGATGCGGCGCGTCACGCGGCGCCAGCTGCTGTGCGCGAGTCCTATGCGACGGCGAACGTCGGGCTCGACAAAATGGGCTCCAGAGGTTTTGTCATTGCGCTTGGGGGTCGTGAACAAGGCGGCCATGGCTACTCCCATCCTCATAGGGCCTATGCGATTACGCCCAGCATATCTGCAGGATGTAGCCGGCGGTAGTGCCGTTTGGAGGGCAAAATGTCCAAAACTCGGGAAGCAATACATCGCGCGTCCGTGCGTTGCCTGGCTTTAAAAGAAAAGCGCGGAGCCGCTCGATGCGACTCCGCGCCTTGTTGTTTTGCTTTAGCAGACTATGCTGTTACGCCACGAAGAAGTAGACGAGGAAGGCAAGGGCTGCGATCCACATGAGCGGCTTGATCTTGGAGGCCTCGCCCTTAAAGAGCGCGACGATTACGTAGGCGATAAAGCCCAGGCCAATGCCGGCAGAGATGGAGTAAGTGAAGGGCACGCCGGCGACAATCATGAACGCCGGGAAACCTTGCGACACGTCGGACCAGTCGATCTCGGAGGCCTCGCTCATCATGAGGTAGCCGACGTAGACCAGAGCACCGCAGGTGGCGGCGCTGGAAACGATGGTGACGATGGGGGAGAAGAACGCGGCGAGGATGAACAGCACGCCGGTGGTGACGGAGGTGAGACCCGTGCGGCCACCGTCGGCAGCGCCGGACGTGGACTCGACGAAAGTGGTGATGGAGGAGACGCCCATAAAGCCACCGGCAGCAGCGGCCACGGAGTCGACGACCAGGATGGGACGGATGTCCTCGACATTGCCGTCCTCGGTTAGGAACTCGCCCTGCTTGGCGACGGCCATCGCGGTGCCCATGGTGTCGAAGAAGTCACTCATGAGCAGCGAGAAGGCCACGACGAGCAGCATCGGGTCGGTCAGAACCTTCACGATGGCCATGTTGCCATCGGCGGTGCTGGCAAACGGGGCGCCAAAGGTCGAGAAGTCGAGCGGGGCGATAAGGCCCGCGGGCGCATGGGTGACGCCCAGCGGGATACCGGCGATAACGGCGACGATGATGCCGATGAGCAACGAGCCCGGCACGTTGCGGGAAGCCAAGGCGACCGTCACGACGATGGAGATGATGCCGACGATAAAGGTGGGGGAGGTGATGTCGCCCAGGCCGACGAGCGTACCGGCGCCAGCGGTGATGATGCCGGCGTCGCACAGGCCGATCATGGCGATAAACAGGCCCAGACCTACCGAGATGGCGTGGCGCAGGACCACGGGGATGGCATCCATGATGGCCTCGCGCAGGCCGCAAAGGACGAGCAGCAAGATGACGATACCCTCGAGGAAGATAACGCTCATGGCCACGTGCCAGTCGCCGCCGCACATGGTGGTGGCGATGCCCGCGATCATGGCGTTGATGCCCAGGCCCGACGCGCAGGCGAGCGGGCGGTTGGCGAAGATACCCATGCAGATGGTCATGATGCCGGCGCCCAGGCAGGTGGCGCAGGCGAGCGCTCCCGCATCGATGCCAGCGCCCGAGAGCACCGCGGGGTTGACGGCGATGATGTAGGCCATCGCCAGGAATGTTGTCAGTCCAGCGCGAAGTTCGGTCCCGATTGTGGACTTGCGCTCACTGACGTGAAATAGTTCGTCCATGCATACCCTTTCCTTGTTCGGCCCCGAGTTTAGGCCGATTGACACGAACTCACCCACTATATCGCCTTTGTGAAGTTGGTGTTCCTCACATGTTGATGTTCGGCGGTTTGTAACGGACGGGCGGTATCTTTCGCATGAAATTGTGTAGGTACCGTATACTTAAGCGGTTACAACGACCCCTATGGAGGAACGTATGATTAAAGAGCTTTGCCACGACGAGGCTATCCTGTCCCAGCGTTGCGAGGTTGCGACCGTCGAGGACGAGCCGGTTGCTCAGGACCTGATCGATACCATCAAGTCGCTCGACGATGCCGGCTGCCTTGCCGCTAACCAGATTGGCGTTACCAAGAAGGTTTGCGTCTACTTGGACGATGCCGGCGAGCCCCACGTGCTCTACAACCCCCGTCTGGTGTTTGGCCTGGGCGCCAGCAAGATGGAGGAGAGCTGCCTGACGCACGAGGAGGTCACCAAGTCCACGCGCTATATCAAGTGCAAGGTTGCCTTTGACCAGATTGTCGACGGCAAGATGAAGGAGTGCCGCCGCGACTACGCGGGCTTTGAGGCACAAATGATCCAGCATATGATCGATCACTGCCAAGGTAAACTTGTCTAGGGTGACTACGGCACCGCACTTCGTCGTTTTTGGCCCGGGCGTGACATTGTTGTCATGTCCGGGCTTTTGTGTTTAGCGCCTTTTTGTTTGGTGACAATGAGCTTAGCAAGAACGTAAAGCTAGGAGGCGCTATGTGCACGAGCATTCGATTTACCGATAATTCTGGCCACATGTATCTAGGCCGCAACCTCGACTGGAGCTTTGACTACGGTCAACAGGTTCGCGTGATGCCGCGCGGGTTTCATATTCCGTATTCGTTTATCGACGATGCGTCGGCGGCACACGCGGTAATCGGCATGTGCATCGATTACAAGAACTATCCCATGTTTTTCGACTGTGGTAACGATGCGGGTCTGGCTGTGGCGGGGCTCAACTTTCCCGGCTATGCCGAGTATGCCGAGGGCCCGGTTGATGGAAAGACCAATATCGCGGCCTATGAGTTTCCCCTGTGGGTGGCAGCGACGTTCTCGACGGTCGACGAGGTCGAGGCTGCGCTGCGCGATACGGTGATTGTCGCCAAATCTGCAGGAGAGGGGCTGGGCGTGTCGCTGCTCCATTGGATTATCGGCGACAGCCAGCGTAGCATCGTGGTCGAGATGATGGCTGACGGCCTGCATGTATACGACGATCCGGTCGACACCCTTGCCAACCAGCCGACCTTCCCGTGGCACATGGAAAACCTGCGCACCTATATCACCGCCACAAGCGATTTTCCGCAGACGGCGACATGGCGTGGCGCCGAGCTTAAGCCCTATGGAGCCGGTGCCGGCATGCGCGGCATTCCGGGCGATTGCTATTCGCCGAGCCGTTTTGTAAAGGCTGCCTACCTCAATGCCAATTACCCGCAAAAGGGCAGCGAGGCCGAAAACGTCGTCCGCATGTTCCGTTCGCTCGAGGGCGTGGCGATGATCGAGGGAGCGTCCAAGATGGGCGACGGCAAGTTCGAGAAGACCATCTACACCGGATGCTTTAGCGCGCGTACGGGCAATTATTACTACGCGACCTACGATGACCCATCGATTCGCTACGTGAGCCTGATGGATGCCGAGGGCGCGAGCCCCGATAGACTCGTGGTTCCCGAGCCGCGTCGTTCGTAGCCGTTAGCTTTGCAGCAATGCAAAGGGCCCTGCATCTCCCGTGAGGTGCAGGGCCTCTGCGACCTGGGCTTTATCCCGCATGCGCCCCGAGAAAATGTCCCTTAAGCGCGTGCTGCCTGGGCGATACCGGCCTTGGTGCTTGTGCGTTTGCCGGCGAGTTCGCAAAAGACCGCGCCGCCGATGATGAGCGCGGCGCCCATCAAGCGAATCGGCGTTATGGCTTCGCCCAAAAGGACGGCGGAGAACACGACGGCCGAAAGCGGTTCGAGATAGCCGACAACCGCGACGGTCTGCACGGGCAGCTTGGCGACGGCGCTAAAGTAAAGCAGGCAGCCGATACCGGTGTTGACGACGCCGAGCATGACGACGGCGCGCCAATCGATGCTTGTAGCGATGCCAAGGGAGAAAAACGAGGGGGCGCCTTGGGTGACGAGCGTGAGGACCAGCGCGGTCACAAAGGCGGCGCTCACCTGGAGCGCGGAGTTCTCGAGGCCTTCGATGTGTGGCGCACCCTTGCTAGCGATGACCATCAGCGCATAGCAAAATGCCGAGGCGATGCCGCAGGCGATGCCCGCAATGGGCATATTGCCGCCGAGACCTTGCGCTGCAATGAGAAAAGCGCCGCAGGCGACGGCGATGAACCCGGCGATTTTGCCGCCAGTCAGTTTTTCGCCAAAGATAAGCGGCGAGAGGGCCATGACGATGATGGGGCCACAGTAATACAGCAACGAGGAGATGCCGACGCCGATCGTCTGATAAGCGCGGAATAGAAAAATCCAGCTGGCGCCCAGCGCGGCTCCCGAGAGGATCAGGGCTGCGGCTTCGCGGGGGCGAGATGGCGCCTGCAGCTTATGACGTTGGGTGATGGCGAGGATAGTGACAAGCGAGAGGGCTCCCAAAAAGGTGCGCAGTAGCACGATATCGGAGCTCGGCAGCGCGATGGCAGCGGCGATGATGCCGTTGGAGCCAAACAATAGCAATGCTGCTAAGTACGTAAACAGTCCGTTGTTCATGCTCTGACATCCCCTCTGCATCCGTGCATATTCACTATGGGTGAACTGGCTTTAGAAGAAAAGCGAATATAATGCATGGAAAACATGATAAAAACTCATGCAAAGGTGGAGGCGTGTCGTGGAAACGAATATTCAAAAGATGCAGGTGCTGCTGGAGACGGTGCGCGCCGGAAGCTTTACGCGTGCTGCCGAGCGCCTGAGCTATTCACAATCGGGCGTGAGCCGCATGGTGGCCGATCTTGAGGCCGATTGGGGCTTTAAGGTACTCGACCGCAGTCGCGAGGGTGTGGTTCTTTCTGCCGACGGGCGGCAGGTCATGCCGGCTGTCGAGGCGTTATGCGAGGAATTCACTCGCTTGCAGCGACGGGTGGATGAGATGCGTGGGCTCATGCGCGGCAAAATCTGCATCGGTACATTTTCGAGCGTGGCGACCCACGTGCTGCCGCCGGTGATTGCGCGTTTTCGCGCCGATCATCCAGACGTCGATTACGAGTTGCTGATGGGCGATTACTCAGAGATTGAACAATGGGTGGCAGAGGGCCGCTGCGATCTGGGCTTTATCCCGCGCGAACCACGCGGCGCCGGCATGGCGTCGCGGCCGTTGGTGCAAGACGAGCTGATGGCCGTGGTGCCAGCGGACTTCTCGCTTGCCACCGCGGAGGTCGTTTCCCTTGCCGATTTGGCCAACGAGCAGTTTATTCTGCTGGAACGCGGTAGCGACGACGAGATTACGCCGCTGTTTCGCCGCGCGGGCCTGGCGGTGCGCTCTAAGCTATCGACTTGGGATGATTATGCGATTATGGCCATGGTCGAGGACGGTCTGGGCGTGAGCATTCTTCCGGCGCTCATCTTGCGCCGCTGCCAGTTCGATGTTGTCGTGCGTCCGCTCGAGGGGCATCCCCATCGGCAGATCAATGCGATATATCGCACGGCCGATGTTTCGCTTGCCGCCGCTCGATTCCTCGAATACCTCTAAATGAGCGCGCGCAGCTGTAGCTTTGGGATAGATCTCGAGGTTTGGCTCATTTTTTTTGAAATTGAACTTTTATAAATGGCAGGGCGCTATACTGCTTGCTAAATTGAACTTTGGTTCAATTCGTGTTGTATAAATTGAACTTTGCCAGCAAGGAGGTTCTAGTGGCCCAAGAGACG
>URBS01000109.1 GCA_900546085.1 uncultured Collinsella sp. | reverse complement strand
AGCAATTGCTTAAAACAAAAAAGGTCAGGCACTAAGTACCTGACCTGGAAACTTCTGGTCGGGACGACTGGATTCGAACCAGCGACCCCTTGACCCCCAGTCAAGTGCGCTACCAAGCTGCGCCACGTCCCGAAGCTTTTGTTTGTTGCTGTGCTCTCGCTCGCAACAGGGAGTATATTAACCCGAAACTTTGCCCTTGTGCAAGAACTTTTTTACAAATTTTGAAGCAAGTCCAAAATTGTATCTGCGAGCTGGGGTTTTGTTAGAACGGGAAGTTCTTGCGTGCCCGCTGTGCTCACGATCCAGGCCTTGTTAGTATCGGTTCCGAAGCCCGAATCGGCGCGCGAAACATCGTTGGCGATAATGGCATCGCAGCCCTTGCGGGCAAATTTACGCTCAGCGTACTCCACAACGTTATCGGTCTCGGCTGCAAAGCCAATTACGCACCGCCCTCCCTTTTGGCGCGAGAGCTCAGCCAAAATATCAACGGTCTCGACGAGCTCGATGCGATCCAGGCGCTCGTTGGCCTTTTTGAGCTTGTGGTCCGCAGGGGCCGCGGGCGTGTAGTCGGCGACGGCCGCAGCGCAAATGGCAGCGTCGGCCGTCTGGAAGGCGTTTAACGCCGCCTGCAGCATCTCTGCGGCGGTCTGCACGCGCACGCACTTTACGCCGCGAGGAACATCGAGCGATGTCGGTCCCAGCACGAGCGTGACCTCGGCACCGCGGCGAGCAGCCTCCCCCGCTAGGGCGATGCCCATCTTGCCCGACGATCGGTTTCCAATAAAACGCACGGGGTCGATCGGTTCGTGCGTAGGACCGGCGGTGATCACGATGCGCTTGCCTGCAAGGTCCTGGGGTGCGGGGTTGAATACCTCGCAGACGGCCTCGACGACTTCCTCGGGTTCGCTCATGCGCCCCGTGTCCACGTCGCCGCAGGCAAGGTAGCCACTACCGGGCCCAACCACGTGCACCCCGCGGTCGCGCAGCGTGGCCATATTGGCCTGGGTTGCCGGCGCCTTCCACATGCCATTGTTCATGGCCGGCGCGATCACAATGGGTCGCGGCGTGGCGAGTAGCGTCGTAGAAATCAGGTCATCGGCAATGCCGTTGGCCATCTTGGCGATGATATTGGCCGTCGCGGGCGCCACGACCACCAGATCGGGCTCCTGGGCCAGTGAAATGTGGTGGATGGGGTCGGAAGGGTCGTCGAACAGGCCCACGGCGACGGGCTCGTTGGTGAGCGCACGGAAGGTGAGCGGGCCCACAAACTCCGTGGCATGCTCGCTCATAACGACCTTGACACGCGCGCCGCGCTTTTGCAGCAGGCGCACGATGTTGCACGACTTATAGGCGGCGATCCCGCCGGTAATACCCAGCAGGATCGTTTTTCCCTCAAGCTGCATTGAATTGTTGGGCGCCGCCATCGTTTACGCTTCCTTGCTCGGGAGCACTAGCAGGCGGTGGCAGTACGGGCAGTGCGTAATCTCACTACCGTCGTGGCTGAGGTCGCTCATGGACGAAGCCTGCAGCGCGGTGTGGCAGACCGTAGGGATGTTACCCTGGATGGTCTCAACAGCCAGGCCGCGGAACTGTTTGAGCAGGCGCTCATAGTCGGTGAGCACGTCGGTCGGCAGCGTAGCGGCAAGGGCGGTGCGCTCCTTGGTGGCGGTGTCAATCTGAGCCTGCAGGTCGGCGGCCTTGGCGCGGGCGGCCTTGGTATCGGCCTTCACGCCCTCCTCGAACTTGGCGATGATGGCCTGCGCGCGAGTCTCGCGGTCGAGCGCCTCCTTATGGGCGACAACGACGTCCTTGCGGGTGTGCTCGATCTTGTCCAGGCGCTTGGCCAGGGTGGCAAGCTCGTTCTCCAGGTCCTGCACCTCGCGGTAGTCGGAACCGTCGACGTGACGTTTCTTGGCAGCCTCGATGGCGTTATTGGTCTGGATCTCGGTAGTGTTGAGATCGTCGAGCTCAATGTCCAGATCCTTGCGTTGGGCGTAGAGCTTGGTCATCTCGGACTTGAGCTTCACATAGGTCTTGCGCTTGGAAGCGAGCTCCTTGAGCTCCGGCATATTGGCAAGTTCGCTCTTGTTGCGGGCGAGCTCCAAATCGATCTGTTGCAGCTTGAGTAGCGTAGCGCCGGCGCTCATAAGTTCTCTCCTTTTGTCACAGTCCACCATTGGCAAGGGTTCAGTATTTTAATCGTATGACGGGGGCCGACCCCGGCGTCAACTGCAGAGTTCATCAAGATATCAACGAACGGCTCCTCGGAGCGGTCGTGGCCGAGTAGGATTACGCCCAGGCCACGCAAAGCAAGGTCCTGCGCCACGTGGTATCCCGCCTCGCCCGTCAAGACAACATCAGCGCCTGCGGCGATGGCGAGCTCTCCAAAGTCGCCCAGGGAGCCGCCCAAAATGGCGAGGGTGCGGCACGGGCGATCGGCCTCGCCCCACACGCGCGGGTCGCTTCCAAACGCCATGGCGGCACGGTTGGCGAGATCGCGCAGGTTGCAGGCGTCGTGGAGGGTCGCGAGTGCGCCAAGACCGGTGAGCTCAGGCTCGTCTACATGCTCCAGCGAGCTCATGGGCTCAGCGCCCAACAACTCACTCAGGCGAACGCGCGCTTCGTGCGAACGGTCAAGGTTGGTGTGAAGCGAGATGATGCTCACGCCGCAACGAGCCGCTTCGTACAGCGCAGCGCTGCACTGGGGACGCGCGGAATCGGCCGGACAAAAGGCTTCGGGTGCCTTGATGTAGATAGGATGATGCGTCAACAACACGTTGGCACCGGCCTCCTGGGCGCGGTGCACGTTGGCTTCGATCGCGTCAAGTGCGCAGGCCACGCCGGTAATCTCGGCGGCAGGGTCGCCCACGGATAAGCCTACGTGGTCCCAGGGCTCGGCGTCCGTCTTGGGATAACGTGCCAACAGGGCACGCTCGAGATCGGCAATAATCATGCGGCACCCACGATCGACAGCAGCGCCTGGGCAAAGTCGTCCAGGTCGCCCGGATTCACGCGGTCATCGAACGAGATGCGAAGGGCGCCGAGAGCCTGCTCGCGACCGATGTCCATCGCGCTCAAAACGTGGCTGGGATCCATGCTGCCGCTCGAGCAGGCAGAGCCGGCCGAAACCTCAAAGCCAGCGGCGTCGAGCTTGATGATGAGCTCCTCGGAGTCCATGCCGTCAACGTAGATCGAAACCATGCCGGGCAGGCGATTGGCTTGCGCGTAGTCGCCCATCGTGGCATGAATGCGCGGATGGGCCGTGAGCGTGGCGTAGAGCTTGTCGGAAAGGGCTTGCAGCTTCGCGCGCTCCTGAGCCACATGGGGCGTCAGAGACGAGGCGGCAGCGGCAAAGGCGAGCTGCGTTCGCAGGTCTTGCGTGCCGGCACGACGACCGGCCTCCTGTCCGCCGCCAAAGATGCGCGGGCGCAGCGGCGTGCGGCTCTTAAGGTAGAGTGCGCCAGATGCCACGGGACCGCCAATCTTGTGCGCTGCAACGGTCATAGCGTCGACGCCCAGCTCGGTGACATCGAGCGGAATATGCAGATACCCCTGGATGGCATCGGTGTGGAACAGGGCGCCAACGGTATGCGTGGCCGCGGCAAGCTCGCGGATGGGCTGCACCACGCCGGTCTCGTTGTTGGCAACCATGATGCTCACGAGCGCCACGTCGTCGCCGAGCAGCTCGACAAGCGTGGCAGGCTCAATGTAGCCCATGCGGCAGGGCTGCACCAGGTCGACGGTAAAGCCGGCGGCACGCAGCAACGGCAGGTTGTCCAGAATCGAATCGTGCTCGATGGCCGAAACGATTACACGATCGCGCTTGCGATCGCGCTGACGAGCGCCCTCGGCAAGACCGAGCAGCGCCAGCTGGTTGGCTTCGGTGCCGCCGTTGGTCAGTACAATCTCGGACGGGCGGGCGCGCGCGCCAAAGCTGCGGGCGATCTCGCGACGTGCAACCTCCAGACGCGCGGCAGCCTTGCGGCCGAGCGAATGCAGCGAGTTGGGGTTGACGCCGGCAAGCTCGCTGTCGTCGTACTCGCGCTGCGCAAGGAGCGCCTCGGCGCGCATGGGCGTCGAGGCGGCATAGTCAAGATTCACGGGTATGCGGTTTTGACCTGCGGTCATAAGGGTTTATGCCTCCTGTGCGGCCTCGTTGCCCAGCTTCTGCAGCAGCGCAACCTCGGCAGCGGGATCTTCGGACTTAAATACGGCAGAACCGGCCACGAGCACGTTGGCGCCGGCCTTGACGACCTCGACAATGTTCTTGGAAGAAATGCCACCGTCGACCTCGATGAGGGGCGAAACGCCGTGACGCTCGCACATGGCCCCGAGCTCGTGGAGCTTAGCGATGGTGCCCGGGATAAAGCTCTGACCGCCAAAGCCCGGGTTCACGCTCATGAGTAGCACCATATCGACGACGTCGATGATGCTCTCGAGCACGCACACGGGGGTGGCGGGGTTGAGCACCACGCCGGCCTTAACGCCGCGCTGCTGCAGATGGGTGAGCGTGCGGTGCAGGTGCGTGGAGGCCTCGTAGTGTACGGTGATCATATCGGCGCCGGCGTCTGCGTACCAATCGACCGTCTCGTCGGGGTTCGACACCATGAGGTGCGCGTCGACCGGTACATTGGTGGAGCGCTTGACGGCCTTGAGGATGTCAACGCCAAAGGTGAGGTTGCCGGTAAAGTGGCCGTCCATGACGTCGAAGTGCACGTAGTCGGCGCCGGCGATCTTGTCGAGTTCGCCCTTGAGGTTGGCCATATCGGCCGAGAGGACGGACGGAGCGATTTTAATGGAACCCATGGTAGTAGCCTTTCTGCGCTAGTCGGTGAGTCCGTAGAACTCTTGAGAGGGGACGCGATCGGTAAGAATCTCGAGCGCCCTATCCAAAGTAACACCGTTGTAGAGCGTTTGCTCCACGGCAAAGGTGAGCGGAATGTCTACGCCCAGTGAACGGGCAAGTTCGCTGACGCTGCGGGCCGCGACGGCGCCCTCAACCACCATATGCGTGCGCTCCTGATACTCGTCGAGCGACACACCGTGGGCAAACTCGTAGCCAAAGGTGCGGTTGCGCGAATGCTCCGAGGTGCAGGTGGCAATGAGGTCGCCCATGCCGGCAAGTCCCATGCAGGTCATAGCTTGACCGCCGCGGGCGTGCACCAGACGGCTGATCTCGGCCAGGCCGCGCGTCATGATGAGGGCAAGCGTATTGTCGCCCGCGCCCGAGCCGGCGGAGATGCCGCACACGATGGCGATAACATTTTTCATGGCGCCGCAGACCTCGACACCCGTCATGTCCTGCGACAGATAGATGCGAAAAGCCGTGGACAGGAGCAGGTCCTTGAAGGTCTCCCCCACCTGCTGGTCCTCGCTGGCGATGACGGCGGCCGAAAGCCCGCCACGGCAGATTTCCTCGGCATGGTTGGGGCCCGAAAGCGCCGCCACACGCGTCTCGTTGCCGATCTCACTGGCGATGACCTCGCTCATGAGCAGGCCAGACTCGGGCTCGATGCCCTTAGTGAGGCAGAGCACTGGGGCGTCGTCCGCGATGAACGGCGCCGCCTGATGGCACACGTCGCGCAAGTGCGTGGAGGGCACGGCAAAGATGATCGCATCGGCACCGTCGAGCGCCTGGGCGAGCTCGGTCGTTGCCACCACGTTGTCCGGCAGCTCGTATCCCACCAGATAGCGCGGGTTGCGGTGCTCGCCGTTAATGCCGGCGGCCGTCTGCTCGCTGTGGGCCCACATGGTCACGCGCTCGGCTCGCGCGGCGGCAAGGCCGGCGACGGCGGTTCCCCAGGAGCCGGAGCCAATCAGCGCAACATTCATGACTCTCTCCTACTTATCGTCGGGCTCGGTGACGCGCTTGGTAAACGAGAGCTTGGACTCCTTACCGGCCATGAGCTTTTGGATATTCGAGCGATGGGCCCACACCACGGTGATGCCGATCATCGCCATGCAGAACTTGAGGCCCAGGCTGCTGTACGGAAAGACCGCGCAAGCAGCGATAGGAAGTCCGATGGCCGCGGCAAGTGAACCCACTGACACATACTTGGTGATGGCGACGGCTACGATAAACATGCCCAGCAGCGACAGGCCAATAGGCCAGTACCAGGCGAGGATGACACCCAGACCAACTGCGATACCCTTGCCGCCGTGGAAGTTGAGATAGGGCGAGAAGATATGGCCCCACACGGCTGCCAGGCAAATGACACCGAGCATCCAGTCGCCGGGGGCTCCGGGCGCCATGATGTTCGGCGGAAATCCATAGCCCACGCTCGCGATGAACGGACGGGCGATGACAACGCAGATGGCGCCCTTAAGGCAGTCGAGCAGCAGGGTGAGCGCGGCCACCTTGGGGCCGGCCACGCGCAGGGCGTTGGTGGTGCCGATGTTGCCGGAACCCGCCTTGCGAATGTCGGTGTGGTTGAACACGCGGCCCAAGATCAGGCCAAACGGAATCGCCCCGATAAAGAACGAGACCACGGCGCAGATGGCGGTCAGCAGAATCGGATTATGCATCCTTTTGCTCCTTCTTCCTAAAGAAGAGTCGAATGGGCGTGCCGGCAAAGTCGAAGGTCGAGCGCATGCGGTTCTCCACGTAGCGCTGGTAGGTGTCGTTGACCAGGTCGCTGTGGTTGACGAAGAACGTAAACGTCGGCGGGTTGACGCCCGTTTGGGTCACGTAGTGCATACGCAGGCGGCGCTTGCCGTCCACCACGGTATGGCCAAACTCGCGCAGGTCGGTAAGGAACGTGTTGAGGCGCGAGGTGCTGATCTTTTGCGAGCGTGTCTTTTCGGCGGCGTCGACCATCGCCCAGATCTTCTCGACGCTGCGGCCAGTGAGGGCAGAGATGCGCAGGTACTGGGCCCAGGGAGCCATGACGCCCAGACGGCGGTCGATGGTCTCCATGCAGGCCTCGCGCTTACGGTCGTCGTCGAGCAGGTCCCACTTGTTGAGCAGCACAACGATGGCACAGCCGCGCTCGATGGCAAGACCCATGACCTTCTGGTCCTGTTCGGTAACGCCCACGGAGGCGTCGACGACGAGCAGCGCCACGTCGGCGCGGTCGATGGCGCGCAGGCCGCGGACCATCGAGTAGTACTCGATGTTCTCGTACACGGTGCTCTTCTTGCGGATGCCCGCGGTGTCGACCATGCGGTAGTGCTTGCCGTTGCGCTCCACGACGGTGTCGATGGCGTCGCGCGTGGTGCCGGCAATGTTGGACACGATAGAGCGGTCGGCGCCCAGGATGCGGTTGAACAGCGAGGACTTACCGGCGTTGGGGCGGCCGATGATGGCCACGTTCAGCGCATCGGGGAACTCATCGGCGACCTCGTCCTCCTCCTCGGGCAACAAGATCGGAAGAGCACACGTCTGAACTCCAGTCACTAGCTTATCTCGTATG
>URBS01000108.1 GCA_900546085.1 uncultured Collinsella sp. | reverse complement strand
CGTGGGAGGATCTCGCGAGCTATCCGGCGCGTCGAAGCACCGCGTTGCGCATGCCGCACGTCGTGAGTGGCTATGCGTATGCAGAAGGCGGGGCGTGCAAGGTGCCGCACTTTGAATTTCCCAACTACGATGGCGAGCCTGTCGAGCAAATTGCAGCCCGTCTGGAGGAGCGCTGTCGCTATAACGAGGGCTTTAAGGGTGCGAAGGTTCGCCAGGTAAGCCAGGCGGCGGCCCGCGTGCCCGAGCTGCTCTCGGTTCGCGAGGTGCGCGAGCGCTGGTCACGCGACGGGGTGCCTGCGACGCTGCAACCGGCGGCAACGGTGCACATGACGCCCTACATGTTTCAGACGGTGTACCTGGGAGAACTGGGAGAGTCTGCCGGTAGGGCCATCTTCGAGGCGTATTACGACGGGCGCTATTCGCTTGCTCGTGGTGATGCTGCCCATGCCGAGACGGGCGGCGATTTTGAGGTGCTCGATGCCGCCGGCAACAAGACCGGGGTGTGGATTGACTTTAAGCACTACCGTATCGGCGCCTATGAGGCCTACAGGCGCAACGGCGGCGAGACTACGGACGCCGAGCGCTTTAAGGCCAAGGCTCAAAAAGTTGGGGCGAAGCGCCTGTTGATCGTCAATGTGTTGGCCGATGAAGCGGCGCTGAGGCTCCGCCAAAAGCCAATCGACGACGAGGGGATGGTGTTCTCCTTCCCCTATATGGCAGCTGATGGAGTAATCAGCCTGGAGATGATGGAGGCGATCGGCCGTGCAATCGAAGCATAGCCAGCCGTGCGGTCTGGGAGACATCGCCGTATCCGAGCTCGTGTTGCAGCTCGATGCGGCGGCTGCCGAGGAGCGTTACTCGGTCTTTTGGTGCAACGTTGGCGATGCGGGCAAGCATGCCGTGGCAAACTTTATGACCGATGTGTGCCAGACGGGCAAGGTCGTCGCGCTCACGCAGCTTGCAGACAACCGCGTCTTTCTGATGGTCAAAGCGGGCGTGCAGACGGGCGACCTTAATGCTTCGCTTTATCAGGAGCAAGTGGTTCCGATTAAAACTAATTGGAACGAGTTGGACGATTACGTTGCGCTCCGTTTGCTGTTCAACTCCTGCTCTCAGTTTGAGGGGATTGAGGACGAAGTTCCCAATGACACCGGGCGCCTGTATGTCATTAGCGCCAAGGGTGCCCGCCGCGATGCTGTCGAAAGCGACGGAAGGGGACCTGCCAAGATCGAAACGGTTGAAATCGTTATCGATGAGGATTGCACCTTCGATCTTAAGATTCGGACGTTTACCAAGCGTCGTGTGCTTATTGGCAGGGCACAAGGTGACGAGAAAGAGCTCGAAAAGATTAAGGGCCAAGTGGGCTACAGGCTATCGCCCGTGGCGACGATGGTGCTTGCCCACGAACAAAAAGACGAGTACATCCTGCGCCGAGCCAAGGGCGACAAGCCGTCCAAACGCCGCGATCTGACGTTCTCGGCCCAGGCAGACAAGGTCGCCTATACCAAGAAGGGCATTCTGTATCGAGAGCTGCAGATTCTCGAACGCCGTTACAGTGACTTTGCCCGGGTGACGCTCATGGAATACCCGCGTAAGAGTTTCTACGAGGTGCTCAAGGGTGATGAGTACGCGCGCGTGGTTGCGGAGCGCATGGCGGGGCAGCGGATCGTGGTGTCGTTTGCGCGTAATGGGCTTGCCGAAGTGGCGCGCCGGCTGGCCGATCGACTTAACGATTCCTCGTGGGGCGTTCGCGCATCGTATGGCGGAAGGACCGTGGATTCGCAGGCGCTGAACCTTGTCGTTGTGCCCAATGAGGTTGCTGAGGACGACGGCTATGCCTTACATGTTGGCGTGGTGGAACAGCACGTGACGCCGGATGTGTGCGAGCCACTGTTTAAAGTGGCGCCAAGGCAAAAGGATCGCAATGCGCAAGAGGCGATCCTGGGCGCCATGCTCAAAGAACTGCTGGTAAAGCAGGATGTTGTCGACGAGCAGGTGACGGCGTTTGATCTTGACGCTTTGGATATTGAGTCGGTGACGGTGTGTGGCTTAGTTGATGTGCCGCATAAAGCAAAGGACAAGATTGAGCTGGATTCGCGTATCGCTACGTTGGCGATTGGCGCGGATGGGGACATGCGCTATGCCTCACATTCGGCAGAGGATGGTCCCGAGGACGAGATGGAGCTCGATCTGCTGACCGCGGACGGCAAACTCGATAAGGGCGCCTACGTCTTTGACGTGCATGCGAACGGGCGGTCTATGCTTGCGCGCGTGCGGGATACGGGACTGACGACGTTTTCCAACAACTTTATGGCTCTGGTGGGCGAGCATCAGCTCGCGGGCAAGGCGGGGCGTAAGAAAGAGATTTTCGAGAGCTACAACTCGCCTTATTACGGCATTGGAACGTTCGAGCGCGCGAGCGGGACTTGCTATTTTGTGGGCGTCAACAACGGCACCCAGGAGGATATGGCGACTGCGATTCACGTGCGTTCGATTGAGATGCTCGGCGGTGATGATTTATCCGAGTTGTTGGTTCAGCTGGCCAACATAGGCCTTTCGCGCTATAAGGCTCCGTCCGTGTGGCCGATTCCGGTCAAGTATCTCAACGAGTGCGCTGCGCGTGAGGGCGCAGTGGGGGATGGCGGTGGCGGCAAGTGATGGTGTTGCGCAATTATCGATCCTAGAACTTTTTGAAATTATGCTTGCATTGTAAAAAAGGAGAACATATACTGCAGCTATAGCACATCAGATGGGGTCTCGAAAAGAGACCAAGCAAACGAGTTTTCAGTTTATGTTGAGAGGTACTTGAGCATGACCAGCAGAATTTTCCCCCTTTACAACGACAATACCGACCATATCGATTTCAATACCGTCTGCGGTTACAGTATTTGTTCTAAGGCTGAGAACTACATGTTCGCTCAAGATGATTTAGAGCTTAGCTCCGAAGATTATGAGTACCTGAATGATATTGAGCGCGAGCGGGAGTATGAGCTCGGCATCCGCTGATGGATGTGGGCTTGTCTCCAACTCCTCCGATTTAATTACCCCGTTATCACCTCTTTTTAGCGGGGCATATTGGATCGATTATGTGTGTCAAACATCAGCTCATCGTGGGAAGGAATCGGCAATGAGCAAGAACGTGAATAAGAACATCAATGGCGGCGCTGCGGGTAAGGCGAAGGCCGCCGGGCGCATGGCGACGGTTGCCGCGGCGACGATCGCCATGACGGGCGGGTCGCTGCTGTCTCCGCTGACCGCGGTGGCACAGGGTGCGAACGGTGCCGACGCTACTGGGAAGCCGGCTGCGGTGCTGTCTCCGTTGACGAGTGCGGCCGCTGCTAGTACTGGCGCGGGCACGGTGTCGGCGGCGCAGAAGGTCGCCAACCTGCAGGCTGCGGTCGATGCGGCTCGTGCTAAGGCCGCTGCCGCCAAGGCCGATTTGGATGCGGCCGCCGCTCCTTACGACGTCGCCGCTGCCAACCAGCAGCAGGCGCAGGGTGCCTACGACGCGGCCCATGACGCAAGCGACGCTGCCGCTTCTGCGGCTTCGACCGAGCTGGAAAAGCAGATGGGCGCTGCGCAGGACAAGGCCGATGCAGATGTGAAGGCGCTTGAGGACGCTCAGGCTGCGCTTGGTGCCGCTAAGAAGAACCTGGCGGACAAGGACGAAGCTCTTGCCACCGCCCAGAAGGCGTCAGACGATGCTCAGGCTGCGCTTGAGGCTGCCCAGGCTGCCGCACCCGATGCCACGCCCGAGGCCGTGGCCGCTGCCCAGGCTGCAGCTGATCAGGCTGCGAGCGAGCTGGCGCAGGCCAAGCAGCAGGCGGCTGACGCTCAGGCTAGGCTTGCGGGTGCCCAGGCTGGCGTTAATGCCGCCGCGGCTAAAAAGCAGGACGCACAGGACAAGCTTTCGGCAGCTCAGCAGGCAAAGGATTCAGCCGATGCGGATGTGGATGCCGCTCAGGCGAGCTATGACGCCGCCAAGGCCGATCTCGACCGTGCCGAGCAGGGTGCCGCGGGCCCGGAGTACGAGGCTGCCAAGGCCAAGGTGGACGCCGCCGCTGCCGCGCTGGACGCCGTCAAGTCGGTCCAGGCGCAGCGCGAGGGCGAACTCGCTGCTGCCTCGCAGGAAGTGACCACTGCCGAGGGTGAGGCGCAGGCTGCTCAGCAGGCGCTCGCCGTCCAGCAGCAGACTGCGGCTGACGCGCAGTCCAAGTTGGACGCTGCCACGGCTACTGCGACCGCGGCAGACGCCGCCGCCGATCAGGCTAAGGCCGAGCATGCCAATGCGCTCGCGGCGCTGGCCGACGCTCAGGCCAAGCTCTCGGCCGCTAAGGACGAGAAGAGCGCTGCCGACAAGGCGCTCGACCAGGCAAAGGCTCAAAAGCAGCAGGCCGATCAGGCTGTGGCTCAGGCGCAGGCCAAGCTCGACGCTGCCCAGGCTACGGCGAACGCCTCGGCGGAAAACTACCGCCAGGGCGCCATCGCGTTCTTTAAGAGCGTGGGTGCCGACGATGCGGCGGATCTGGTTCTCAACTGCAAATATGCCAGCCTTACCAAGGTGGGCGAGGAGGTTGACGCGACGAGTCTGACCAACATGAAGCAAGCGATTGTGTGGCTCAAGGCGTGCAATGAGTACCGCAAGAGCGTCGGCTTGAGCGAGCTCAAGGTGACGTACAGCATGATGGCGACTGCCATTGCCGACGCGAACTACTCCGACACCAAGGTTGCCCATGCTCAGCAGTTCAACGTGGGTGAAAACGTGGCGTGGAACTACGGAAGCGATCCGTTCATTCAGTGGGTCGATCAGGAAAAGGCCGTCTTTGACCGCGCCGCGGCTACGCTGGGAGCGACGGGCCTTACGGGAAAGGCTGCTTTCGATTTTTATCGTCAGCATGGTGATGAAGTGAACCGATACGTTGCTGCGCATGGCGGGAGCGTGCATACAGTCGGTCACTACATGAATGTGATCGATCCCGATTACACCGTGACGGGCATGGGGGTTTGCACGCGCGGGACGATGAACCGTTGGCTTACGCAGGCGCAGACGTTCTCTATGTCTGGAGGATGGTACACGAATACCGCCAATCTGATGACGGTCGCCGAATACGAGGCCGTGCTTAATGCGTGGTGTGACTCGCTGGCAAATCCTGGGCAGGGCGTGGACGCGGCTCGTCAGGAGCTCTCTGCCGCTCAGGGCGCGGCTGCGCAGGCTGGCGGCAAGGTGAGCGCCGCGTCGCAGGCCGCCGCTGCAAGGCAGGCCCAAGTCGATGCTGCTGCCGCCGATGTTGACGCTGCTACCGCTGAGGTCTCAGATACCCAGGCTGCCGTGGGGGAGAAGCAGGCCGCGGCTGAGGCCGCTGCGCGTGCCGTGGCTGATGCCCGCGCCGACGTGGATGCTGCCAGCGCTGCGGTTACTGCGGCGCAGAGTGTCGTGACTGCCAAGTCTGATGAACTCGATGTCGCCAAGGGCAAGGCTGCCGCTGCCAAGCGCGCGCTGGACGCCGCTCGTGCCGGTGTCGGCGACAAGGAGAGCGCGCTTGCTGCCGCCCAAGACGAGCTGGCTGCGTACTCTGCCGACGTTGCCGCTGCACAGCGTACGCTTGATGCGGCTTCGGCGGCGCTCGAGGGGGCTCGTGCCGTTCAGGCTGACGCGCAGGCTGCAGTGAATACCGCCCAGGGCGCGGCAGGCCAGGCAGATGCCGACGTCTCTGCTGCCCAGGCCGAGCTTGTTGCCGCCCAGGCTGCTGCGAGCGGTGCAGGCACGGCTGTGACCGCGGCCCAGGCCGCATCCGTTGCGGCTGCTGCTCGTGCGGCTCAGCTACATGATGCCGCCGCGGCGCTTGCTCAGGCGACGGAGGACAAGGCCGCTGCCGATGCTGCTGTTGAGGCTGCGGCTTCGGCAAAGACCGATGCCGAGTCTGGCGTGACTGAGGCGAACGACGCCATAACGGATGCGACTGCTGATCGCGATGCTTCTGCCGCCGCGGTTGCCCGCCTGCGCAGGATCAACCTTACCGACGCCATCGCTAGCGGCCGTGCCAACGATGCGGATGAGGCGCTCAACGCTAAGATCGCTGCGGCCCACGATGCCGCCGAGCGCGCCGCAGCTGCCAAGAATGAGCTCGACGCTGCTGTTGCTGCGACGGATGCTGTGGCACCTGCCTACTTGGAGGCACTCGGTGCCTACAACACTGCCAAGGCCGAGCTCGACGCTGCTATCGCTGAGCTCAACGCCGAGATTGCCCGCCAGGAAGCTGCCGAGCGCGGTGCCGGTGCGCAGGTTCAGCCTGCAACGCAGGTGACGTATCAGGCCAAGCATATGACCTCGGCGTCCGAGGTCACCACGCAGCAGACGACGATGCCCGCCATGGGCGACGTCTCCAACCTGCTGGGCGAAACGTTCGTGATCGGTGGCACGGTCCTGGTTGCCGCCGGCGTCTTCCTCTCCGACAAGCGCCGCCAACTGATTCGTTAGGGACGGAGGAAAACGGATCGTTTTTGGCTTGAAGCGGCTTTCGGAGACACTTGCCGTGGTCGCTCGAACAAAACTATGCCGGTTTACGGGGCCGGATTCCGAATCCCCAACCATACCGAAAAGCGTGAAAATAAAACCGCAGGTAGACGAGTCGTCATTTTGCAGAAAACGCGGGTATGGATGGGGGTCCTGAGTTTAGCCCCGTAAACCGGCTTAGTTTTGAAATGGTATTAAATCGCTAGCAGCCATTTTGCTATGCCGGGGCGGTCGGCCGTTGGGTAATTACCCTCGCAGGTAGGCGATGGCGATCTGCGTGCGGTTGCGCAGGCCCATTTTGGCTAGGATCGAGCTGATGTGGTTGCGCACGGTGCCTTCGCCCATATAGGCGGTGGCAGCGATCTCCTTGTTGTCGAGGCCGCGGGCGATGAGCTCGGCGACTTCGAACTCGCGGTCGGTCAGGCCGGCAAAGGCCGCGGGCCGGCGGGTCGCGCCGGCCTCGTCGTCCGCCCCATCAAAATCGATGTCCTCGATCGCCTTGCCCTCGAGCACGCGTTTACCGTCCATGACCTGCGCCAACGCTGGCGGGATGACGGCGACATCGGTTTTAATCAGGTAGCCGCGGGCGCCCAGCTTGAGCGCCGACACAATGTACTCGTCATCCGAGAACGTCGTCAGAAATACCACGCGCGCCGCAGGGTCGCGCTCAAGGATCTCGCGCGCGGCCGAAAGGCCGTCGCGTCCCGGCATCTGGATGTCGAGCAGCGCGATGTCGGGCGCGTGCTCGGCGCAGAGCGCGACCGCGTCGTCGCCATTGGCGCCGGTGCCCACTACCTCGATCTGCGGCTGGGCGCCCAGGATAATCTTGAGCGAATCGACCACCAAGCGGTCGTCGTCGACAACAATGAGCCTCATCGGGCCTCATCTCCTTGCTGTTTGGGAACGGTGGCAAACACACGCCAGCCGCCGGCGCCGGCGCGCGGGCCGGCG
>URBS01000107.1 GCA_900546085.1 uncultured Collinsella sp. | reverse complement strand
CCAAGATTGGCCGCATCAGCGAGGAGGCCATCTTCTACCTGATGAGCCGCGGCATCTCGGAGGAAGAGGCCCGCACCATGATCGTCAACGGCTTTGCCAACCCGGTCTCCAAGGAGCTGCCGCTGGAGTACGCCGTCGAGATGAACAACCTGATCAAGCTCGAGATGGAAGGAGCGATCGGATAATGAAACAGACCACGAACACCGCTGCTACCACCCTTGAGCAGGTCAATGCGATGCCGGCTGCCACTTGGGGTTGGCTCAAGATGAACCAGACTAAGCTTGAGCTTTCGGACGAGCTTGCCGTCGCTCCTGCCGAGGCCGTCGAGGTCGAGGGCTTGGACGAGCAGTTCCGCGGTGCTGCCGACGCCTTCGACACCGCCATGGAAGCCATGGCCGAGCGCTTCCCCGAGCGCCGTACCGCTGCCCCCGGTGATGCCGCCGACCGCGCCCGTATCACGCCCGAGACCGAGCTCGACGTGCCCGCCACCTCTGTCTACCAGGTCGGCGCCATCAAGCTCGAAGAGGAGCTCTCCCCCGCCGAGGCCTTCGAAACCGGCATGGGCGAGGCTGCATACGCCTACATGGCCGAGCACGCTACCAAGCGCATCGTCATCGATATGCCTGCGTACCAGCACGCCACGGTTACCGTGCGCGTAAGCGGCGACGACGCGGCGGCTGCGATTGCCGCCATCGACGTCGTCGCCCGCCCGCAGGCAACGCTTGACCTGCATATCGCCTTAGACTCGCCCGCCGAGGGCGAGGGCGTCGTGGGCTCTGTGCTACGCGTGTGCGCCCACGAGTACGCCACCGTCAACGTGACCTGCACGCAGACGCTCGACGACAGCTGGATTGCGCTCGACGACACCGGGCTGTTCCTAGACGAGGGCGCGCGCGTCAACGTGCAGCATACCGTGCTGGGCGCCGGCGCCAGCGCCACCGGCCTTGCCAGCGACCTGCTGGGCGACACTGCCAAGGTTACGATCGATACCGATTACCTGGGCGCCCGCGAGCAGGTGCGCGACTTTAACTACGAGCTGCGCCACCGCGGTCGCAAGACCGAGTGCGAAATCGACGCCAACGGCGTGCTGACCGGCACGTCCAAGAAGGTCTACCGCGGCACCATCGACCTCGTGCACGGCTGCAAGGGTGCCGTCGGCACCGAACGCGAAACCGTGCTGCTGGCCAACAAGGGCGTCGACAACAAGACCGTTCCCGTCATCCTCTGCGACGAGGACGACGTCGCCGGCAACCACGGCGCCACCATCGGCCACGTCCGCGACGAGCAGCTGTTCTACCTCGCCTGCCGCGGCCTTGACCAAAACGCAGCCGAGGACCTGTTCATCCGCGCTAAGCTGGAGGACGCTGCGCTTTCCGCCACCGACGAGCGCACCCGCGCCGCCGTTGTCCGCCTGGGCAACAACCTGATCGACAACTTTGAGGAGGAGCTCGCATGATCGATACCGAGCACGTTAAATGTGACACCTGTACCGCACCGGAGCCTATGGAGCTCGACGCCAGTGACGAGGCCTCGCGCGGCTGGCCTACCATCGACATCGAGACCAACCCCTACAAGGCGCAGTTCCCGCTGTTCCAGCAGCACCCCGAGATCGCGTTCCTCGATAGCGCCGCAACCGCACAGCGCCCTGCCTGCGTGCTCGATGCCGAGCGCGACTTCTACCAGCGCCTGAACGCCAACCCCCTGCGCGGCCTGTACTCGCTGTCCGTCGAGGCCACCGAGGCCATCGCAAAGGTGCGCCAACAGATCGTCGACGTCATCGGCGCCCCCAACGCCAACGAGATCGTCTTCACCCGCAACACGAGCGAGTCGCTCAACCTGGTCGCCAAGAGCTTTGCGCCCACAGTGCTCGAACCGGGCGACGAGGTCGTCATCACTATCATGGAGCACCACTCCAACCTGATTCCGTGGCAGCAGGTCTGCCGTGAGACCGGCGCCAAGCTCGTCTACCTCTACCCCACCAAGACCGGCCAGCTCACCACCGAGGAGGTTCTTGCCAAGGTGGGTCCCAAGACCAAGATCCTAGCCGTGGGACAGGTCTCCAACGTGCTGGGCGTCGAGAACCCGGTCAAGAACCTCGGCAAGCTCGTGCACAAGTACGGCGGCTATCTGGTCGTCGACGGCGCACAGTCGCTGCCGCACATGCCAGTCAATGTGGCCGATCTGGGCGCCGACTTCTTTGCCTTTAGCGCGCACAAGGCCATGGGCCCCATGGGCATCGGCGTGCTGTGGGGCAAGATGGACCTGCTCAACGCCATGCCGCCCATGCTAACCGGCGGCGAGATGATCGATTCGGTCACCGAGCAGGACGCCGTCTGGGCTCCTGTCCCCGAGAAGTTCGAGGCGGGTACGCAGGACGCCGCCGGCATCTTCGCCACGGGTGCGGCACTCGACTACCTGGTCAACACGGTGGGTTACGAGAACATCCAGACCCGCGAGCAGGCACTCGTCCACTATCTGATGGGCGAACTCATGCAGCTCGACTTTGTCCAGATCATCGGCTCCATCTATTGGGACAACCACCACGGCGTTGTGAGCTTTAACGTCAAGGGCATCCACCCGCACGACGTCGCGAGCATCATGGACATGGACGGCGTCTGCATCCGCGCCGGCCACCACTGCGCGCAGCCACTGCTCACCTGGCTGGGCGTCGAGAACCTTGCCTGCTGCCGCGCCAGCGTGGCCTTCTACAACGACAAGGCCGACATCGACAAGTTCATCGCCGGTCTGCATCACGTTTGGAGCACGTTCAATGGGTAACCTTTACACCTCCACCACATTTATGGAGCACAACTCGCACCCCGACTATAAGTACGAGATGGATGCTCCCACGCACGAGCACGACGGCATCAACCCCAGCTGCGGAGACGAGCTCACCTTGCAGTTGCGCGTTGAGAACGGCGTGATCGAGGAGGCCTCCTTTACCGGCCACGGCTGCGCCATCAGCCAGGCCAGTGCCGACATCATGGCCGACCTCATCACCGGCGAGACCGTCGAGGAGGCACGTCGCTTGGCGGGACTCTTCCTCGCCATGATCCGCGGCGAGAAGCTCTCCGAGGAGGACTTGGAAGACCTGGACGAAGCCGCCCAGCTTCAGGACATCTCGCACATGCCCGCCCGCGTCAAATGCGCCGAGCTCGCCTGGCGCACCCTCGACGGCATGCTCGAGGGGCAAGCAAACCAGTAGCGTATGCCCCAAATCCAAGGTTTTTGATTGCCGAGCCGCCCGATACGGGCGGCTCTGTTTTTTCTAATGAGCGCGAACGCACAAAGTCCGCGCGTCCGGCACCCCGTCTGTCATTTACCACACAGCCAGACGCGAACACGGGCGTTTTCCACAGCACCAAAGGCCTGCGGCAGGGCCACGAGCACGCCTAGCATCGTCCCATGCCCCATCCAGCTGGGCTCCGATTCGCTTCGCGCCTGCTGCAGACGGGTCCCATAGGGAGCGGCGTGCATTTTTGCGAGTATTCTGCAATCGAAGGCCCCTGCATACCGACCTCGGGCAAAAAATCGGGATTTCTCGATGTTTTCTACGAATGATGGGCGGGGTTATGGGCTGGCAGCGTTTGATTTGCAGGGATATTCGCGCTCTTTGGCATTTATCGTGGCACCCGAAGCTCTTGGTTATGTTGAATACTCCTAAAAATGCACGGTGCATAGAGGGGGACCTTTGCAAAAAAGGAAACCGCCCCGTCGAAGTATGCATTCGATGGGGCGGTTTATGCATTTGGCCGATTAAGGATGCGCTGTCAAACTACTAGAACTTGACGGTCGGGGCCTGGCGGGCTGCTTCGGCGGCCTCGAAGCCCTGGCGCTCCTTAAACTGGAAGATGCCGGCAAAGATGACAGCCGGGAACGTCTGAATGGCGTTGTTGTAGCTGAGCACGCAGTCGTTGTAGCTCTGGCGTGCATAGCTAATCTTGTTCTCGGTATCTTCGAGCGATGCCTGCAGCTGCGTGAAGTTGGTGTTTGCCTTAAGGTCGGGATAGGCCTCGGCTACGGCGAAGAGCTGGCGCAGCGCACCGGTCAGCACGTTGTCGGCTTCCATCTTGGCCTCGGGCGTGGTGGCCTTGACGGCGGTGTTGCGCGCGCTGATCACGGCGGAAAGCGTCTCCTGCTCGTGCTTGGCGTAGCCCTTGACGGTCTCGACCAGGTTGGGGATCAGGTCGTTGCGGCGCTGCAGCTGCGTATCGATGTTCTGCCAGGCGTTATCGATGCGGTTACGCTTGGTGACCATGTTGTTGTAGATGCCGGCGATGGCGCAGACAATCACAATGACAACAACGATGCCGATGATGACGGTAATCATGATGTCTCCGTTTCGAATGGCCGCGGCGGCATGCGCCAGCTGCCGTTGGTATAACGCTACTAGTATACCCGCAACGTTTTGCCGTGCCGAACTTTCCGGTAAGCGTTATGTTTTCGGCGGGGTTGGCACCGGGGCAAAGCGCGCGAGGTACAGGTGTAAGATATGCGACAGATTGTCGAGTGTTGTCTTTGCCCTGAGGATGGCGATACCAGTGGACCTTCGCATTAAGAAAACCTACCGCGCCCTGTTCGATGCCTTCACCGAACTTCTCGAGGAGCATCGTTTTGAGGACCTGACGGTTGCCATGCTGTGCGACCGCGCCATGATTCGCCGTACGACGTTCTACAAGCACTTTCGCGACAAGAACGATTACTTTGCCTTTTATATCGATGAGCTTATGTCGGGCTTGCCGCAAAAACAGCCCGATGAGGCCGGCGCAGTGTCTGCCGAGGACGTGCGCGCGCTTCGGCACGCGATTTTGGACGATGCCATGGATTTGATTCTGGCGCACGAGCAGCTCATGGATAACATTTTGGCAAGCAGCATGTCGGGCATGCTGACCAACGTTATTTGCGACCGCATTGCCCGCTCCATCCGCGAGCGTGTGATGAACGTGCTTGCCGAGGATGCCCTGGCCCCCGTGTCACTCGAGACGACGTCTGAGTTTGTCGCCGGCGGTATTATTCGACTTTTCACGATATGGTGGGAATCGGGCCACGATCTTGAACGTCGACCTGAGATAGCCGACGTGGTCGATGCACTGTTCGAGCGAACCATGACGCCGGTGCATCACTAAAAGTGGCGGAGAGAGGGGGATTCGAACCCCCGGAACGCTCTCGCGCTCAACGGTTTTCAAGACCGCCGCATTCAACCGCTCTGCCATCTCTCCGTGAGTCGTAATGATAGCATCGTTTTGAATTTGCAACAGGGAAGGCGAACGATGACGATCACCGAAATCGACGAGAAGTTCATGCGTGAGGCGCTGGCGGAGGCGCGCGCCGCCGCGGCGGTGGGCGAGGTGCCCATCGGAGCCGTAGTGGTGCGCGCGGGCGAGATTGTCGCGCGGGCGCATAATCGTCGCGAGCTCGATCAGGATCCTTCGGCTCATGCCGAGTTTGCGGCCCTGTGCGCTGCCGCTCGGTCGCTCGGTCGCTGGCGCCTTTCCGATTGCACGGTCTACGTGACGCTCGAGCCCTGCTGCATGTGTGCGGGGCTTATGGTTAACGCGCGCGTGGGGCGCTGCGTGTATGGCGCGAGTGATGCCAAGGCGGGCGCGCTGGGTTCGCTGTATGACCTGAATGCCGATTCGCGCCTGAATCATCGGTTTAACGTGACGGCTGGGGTCCTGGCGGATGAATGCCGCGAGCTGCTGAGTAGCTATTTTGGCGGTCTGCGCGGAGCGGGCGGCACTGATTGCGGTTGTGGGGCCGATCTTGAGGCGCATGCCGCTCACGCCGCAGCGCTTGCAGGTGCCGGTGAGGATGCTGACACGGCGGTTGACTTTGGTCCTGCGTGCCGCCGGCCCCGCCGCGTGCTGCTGGCAATTGACTCCTTTAAGGGCAGCGTTTCGAGCGCGCAGGCGGAGGCAGCGGTTGCCGAGGGCGTGCGCCGCGTTTGGCCCGATGCCGAGCTGAACGCTTTGCCGCTGGCAGATGGTGGCGAGGGAACGCTCGACGCCGTTGCCGCGCGTGGTGGCGAGCTCTCGACCTGCGAGGTGGCAGGTCCCTTTGGTGAACCCGTGTCTGCCCGGATGCTGGTAGATGCCGAGCGCGAGTCCGCGGTCATTGAGATGGCCGAGACGGCGGGTATTGGGTATTCGCCTTGCACGGAATCGGCAGCGTTGGCGGCCACAACCTATGGCGTGGGCGAACTGATGCTTCGTGCGGTTCGCGCGGGTGCAAAGACTATCTATATTGGCTTGGGCGGTAGTGCCACCAACGACGGCGGCGCCGGCATGCTGCAGGCGCTGGGCGCGCGTGTGGTCGATGATCAGGGCTGCGATATCGCCCCCGGTCTTGCCGGCCTTGAGCGGGTGGCGAGCGTTGATTTGGCGCCAGCGCTGCAGGCTTTGGATGGCGCTCGTATCGTTGTGCTTTCGGATGTCGAGAATCCGCTCGTGGGGCGTCGGGGCGCATTAGCGGTGTTTGGCGGGCAGAAAGGCTTGCCGACGGGTGACGCCGAGGCGCTGAGCAGGTGCGACAGCTGGATGGTCGGCTACGGTCGTCTACTCGATACGGCAATTGTCGAGGCTCGGGCCCAGGGGTTGTTGCGCACACCCGAGGGCGCACGGACATTTGGCTCGGTGCTCGGCGTGCCCGGCGCGGGCGCTGCCGGTGGCTTGGGCGCGGCGTTGCTGGCACTCGGTGCGGAGCTACACTCGGGTGTGGAGACGGTGCTCGATCTCGTGGGGTTTGACGAACATGTGCGCGATGTCGACCTGGTCATAACGGGCGAGGGCAATATGGACGAGCAGTCCGCCGCCGGTAAGGCGCCGGTGGGCGTGGCCCGCCGTGCCAAGCGATATGGCAAGCCGGTGGCCGCTGTCGTGGGCGGTCGCGCCGACAACCTGGATGCGGTGTACGAGCAGGGCATCGACCTTGTACTGCCGATCTGTCGCAAGCCCATGGACCTGGAGCGGGCACTCGATCCGCAAGAAGCCACAGCCAACCTTATCTGCACCGGCGAGTCAGCCGCACAAGCCTATGACCTCGCTCGCCTCTAAGGCCTATCTCCCTATAAGTTGCGGTGGAATACGGAGTGTTTTTGCCTTTAAGGGGCCAATTCAGTCCGTATTCCACCGCAACTTTGAGAATGGCCATTCGAGGTTGGCTGCCTTGGGTCTTGGGTCGGACCGTTTGCCACGAAATGCGACCATCTACTACGTTAAGCCGGCTACCCTCGACCATCCCGGAATTTGCAAAAACAAAACCGCAGGTAGAAAGCTTGCCGATTTTCGAAAAAGTCGGCTATGGTCGACCCCTGCGACCTAAACGTAGTAGATGGGCCCTTTTCGTGGCACAGCACCAGATCAGTCTATTTAGGACGGGGCCTCCTTGACTACTTTCGCCACCCTGATGCCCCACCAGTCAAAAAGTAGTCAAAAAAGCCCCGTCCCAAATTAGCTGTCTTGCCCCATCGGGCGGGAGCGGGTA
>URBS01000106.1 GCA_900546085.1 uncultured Collinsella sp. | reverse complement strand
CGGCGACCACCGAGATCTACACTCTTTCCCTACACGACGCTCTTCCGATCTGACCACGACGTCAAAATTGCCCGACGTAAGATCGGTGCCCTCGCAGTTGCCCACAAAACCGGAAACAGCGGCCTTCATGGCCGGAAAGCACGACTTGGTGAAGTTGGAGCCCTTTTCGTCCTCGGTGCCGTTGGCAAGCAGACCGACGCGGGGATGCTCAATGCCCAAGACGACGCGCGCATAGGCGCTACCCATCTGGGCAAAACGAACCATGTCGTCGACCTCGACATCGGGGTTGGCGCCCATGTCGCAGAGGACCGTCAGGCCGCCAGCGCGGTTGGGCAGTGCATTGGTGAGGCACGGACGGACCGGCTGCTTCTTGCCCTCGGCCATATATCTAAACGGCGTCACATAGGCGGTGGCGGCAGCAGTCATGGCACCGGTCGAGCCGGCAGAGAAGAACGCGTCCGCATTTCCCTTCTTGATGGCGCGGCACGACAACACGATCGACGATTTACGCTTGGTCATCACGGCGCGAATGGGATCGTCATCCATGGCGATAACGTCGGGTGCCTCAAGGGCCTCAACACGTGCATGGGAAGCAGCAAAGGGATTAACGATTTCAGCGGGGCCAGCTGCCAAGACCTCGATATCGGAATCGGCGGCAAGTGCTGCCTCGATACCATCGAGAACAACCTGAGGTTTCTCGTCTCCGCCCACAACGTCTACACAAACGCGAACGTTACTCATATACATACTCCTTATACAAAAATGGCCGACTCATTGAGCCGGCCATTGTGGTTCCAGTTGGAACGGCATCGCATCCAGAGTATACAGTTACTCGGTAACGATAACCTCGCGGTCCTTGTAGAAACCGCAGCTGGGGCACACGTGGTGCGGGAGCTTGACAGCGCCGCAACGGGGGCACGTGGACTGAGCCGCAGCCGAGATCTTCATGTTGGCGGAACGGCGGGTGTGAGTGCGGATACGACCCTGCTTTTGTTTAGGTACGGGCATAGTGACCTTCCTTATGAACTATCCAGTGTGGCGATTACGCGCAAGTAGCGATACTACCACAGTTTTACTCGTCAAGCTTGAGATTCTTCAATGCTGCAAATGGATTTTCCGTGGCAGCGGCCCATTCGGCCTCTGCTTGAGCGGCGCAATCGCATTGCTCGACGTTGAGATGGATGCCGCAGGTGGGGCATAGGCCGCGACAATCGGGCTTGCACAGGACAACGAACGGCGTGTCCATGACAACCGCGTCGTTGATGGGCTCACCCAGATCGACGATGCGATCCTCGCCCAGTAACTCGTAGCCGTCTTCGTAGGCCTCGGGATCCTCGGGCTCCTCGAAGAGGTAGAATTCCTCGATCTCACCGGCGATATCAAACGAAGCGGGCTCCAGGCAACGGTCGCACTCACCGGTTGCATGCGCGCGGACCATGCCCGTAAGCAGAACACCGGTGCCGGCATTGGTAAAGACCACATCGTAATCAATGCCGTTCTGCAGCTGGTACTCCTTCTCGCCCACCGTATAGGTGGCAACATCGACCTTACCGGTCAGCGGATACGAATCTCCAGGAAACTCGAGCTGCTCGGAAAGATCGACGGTAACGCTCGGGAACTCAGCCATTACCACTGACCATTCTGTTGGGCGGCACCCTCGTTGAGCTGCTGACGGCAACGGGTAACGGTGCCGGTTAGGCTCTTGAGGTTCTCCTCCAGGTGCGTAAAGACCTGCTCTGCGTAGTCCTCGGCAGCATAACGCGTCTCGCGCTCGTACTGCTGGGCACGATCGCGGATGTCGTCGGCCTGCTGCTGGGCTAAGCGGACGATCTCCTGCTCACCGGCAATGGTGAGGGCCTGCTGCTGAGCGTCGGCGATGATGGAATCGGCCTGAGCGGCGGCGGAAGCCATAAGCTCCTCGCGCTCCTTAAGGATACGGCGGGACTTCTGCCACTCCTCGGGATAGCTCATGCGGATCTCGTCGAGGATGTTGAAGAACACGTCGGCGTCGATGACCTTGAACTGAGCGTTCTTGCCGAAAGGCGGCTTGGCTTCCTCGATCAGCCCTTCGAGCTCATCGACCAAGCTGACGATCCTATCGCCAGGAAAATTCTCGCCCGGCATCCGGTCTCCTTTCATAGGTAACATATCATCGTGCTAGTTTACCACATGCCACCAGGCAATAAAAAACGTCACGAAAAGCGATGTCTGAGCGCTTCGACCACGTTGGGCGGGACAAACGTCGATACATCGCTGCCGAGCGAGGCGATTTGGCGAACGACCGAGCTCGAGATATAGCCGTACTGCGGCGCACTCATGACAAAGATAGACTCCAGCTCGTTATCCAAGCGATAGTTGAGGTCGGCCTGCTGCAGCTCGTACTCAAAGTCGGTCATGGCGCGCAGGCCCTTGACCACGGCCCCCGCCCCCTGCTCGCGAGCGAAGTCGACCAAGAGGCCGGTAAAGGGCAGGACCTCGACGCCGTCGATATCACCGAGCGCCTCGCGGGCCAGCGCCACGCGCTCATCGAGCATAAACGTGGTGCCCACACCGTTTTTACCCTGCGACTCGGCAACAGCGACGATCACGCTGGGAAAGATGCGGCGGGCACGGCGGATGACGTCGATATGGCCAAATGTGATGGGATCGAAGGTGCCCGGGACAATCACGCGGTTGATAGTGTCATTCATGGGCGTCCTCCGTGGGTGCGTCGCTATCGATACCATCATCCTCGCCGTTGCCGACCCAACGAAGCAGGTCGACCGAGGTAATGCCGTAGCGCTTCTCGCGCACGATCTCAAAGCCTGCCGGATGCGCGCCCGCATCGGCGGCGGCATGCTCAAACAGGGCATAAGCGCCAGGTGCAAGCAGACCCTGCTGAGCCAGGTTCTGCAGTAGTTCCTCGACCGGCTCGGCACCAAAAGCATAGGGCGGGTCGAGCAGGACCAGATCAAAGGGGCCGCCCGGCACACGACCGCGCGAGGCGCTCGCCAGCATGTCGCCCGTTACCACGCGCCAACGCGCACGGTCACGGCAGAGCGACTCGATATTCTTGGTAATGAGCCGCACGGCATTCCGATCGATCTCGAACGTCGTGAGTGAGCGGGCACCACGTGAGAGCATCTCTAACCCTAAGGCACCGGAGCCGCCAAAGGCGTCCAGCACGCGGACCTCGTCCAGATCGAAGTCGAATGCCGACATGACCATAGATGCGCATGCCTCGCGCACGCGATCGGTCGTGGGGCGGGTGACATCGCGACCACGGGGCTCCTCGATCTTACGACCGCGCCATTCGCCGCCGATGATTCTCATCCTCCGCTGACCTCCTTAAAAATGTGTCGATATCGCATGGCGACCGCATCGCGCAGGGGGCGCGTCGCCACGGAGTCAAGGGTGCAAGCATACCGCAAGAGCTCGACCGCGTCCAAATGGGCCCACTCGATCAGCTCCTCGTCGGCATCCAGGTCGACAAAGCGCAGGGTCACACCGCCATGCTGGCGGTACCCCAGAATTTCGCCCTCGTGGCGCAGACGCAGGTCCATCTGGGCGAGCGTAAAGCCGTCCGAGGTCTTTTCGAGCGACTGGAGACGGTCTTGCGCCGCCGAAGCGCCGCCGTTGCCCTTGGAGTGCGTCATGACCAGGCAGGTGCCCGACACGCTGCCGCGGCCCACGCGGCCGCGCAGCTGGTGCAGGGCCGCCAAGCCAAAGCGCTCACCGTTCTCGATGACCATGACGGTGGCGTTGGGCACGTCGACGCCCACCTCGACCACCGTAGTCGAGACGAGCACGTCAATCTCGCCGCGCTTGAAGGCATCGATAACCTGGTCCTTCTCCCCCGCTGGCATGCGGCCGTGAAGGCGCTCGATGGCAAGACCCGGCAACGCCAGACGCAGGCGATCGAGCTCGGTCGCCGTATCGTGCAGCGGCACGGGGACCGTCACGCGGCCCTCGCCGTCGCGGGCGATACCGGGCACGTCCTCCAGCTCATCGGCCGAGTCGCTCGGCTCCACGAGCGGGCAAATCACGTAGGCCTGCTGACCCTTTTCATGCGCCTCGCGGATGGCGCCATAGGCAAGGTCGCGGCTCGACTCGGTAAGCACGCGTGTCGTCACGCCAGCGCCAGGGACGGGCCGATGGCGGATGATGCTCGTGTCCAGATCGCCGTAGACCGAAAGTGCCAGCGTACGTGGGATGGGCGTTGCCGTCATAACGAGCAGATCGGCACCAGGGCCCTTCGCACGCAGGGCGTTGCGTTGGCCGACGCCAAACCGGTGCTGCTCATCGATGACCACGAGCGACAGATGCTTGAACGCAACGTTATCCGAAAGCACCGCGTGGGTGCCAAAGAGGACATCGAGCTCGCCCGATTCCAGCTGCGCATGGATCCGCTCGCGCTCGGCCGCCGGCGTGGCGCCCGTCAGGAGCGCCCAGGTCATGCCAGCCTGCGAAAGCAAGGGGCCGGTCTTATCGGCATATTGACGCGCCAGCACGCCCGTGGGCGCCATAACGCAGGCCTGCGTGCCGCTATCGGCAGCCACAGCCAGCGCGCAGGCGGCAACAGCGGTCTTGCCGGTACCGACATCGCCCAGCAGCAGGCGGTTCATCACGCGCCCGCCATCGCACATATCGCGCAGGATATCTTGGAACGCGGCCTCCTGCTCGTCGCTCAGCGAAAACGGCAGGGCCTGCTTAAGCGCGGCCAGGTGCTCGCCCGCGGCATGCGCATAAGGCACCACGTCGACCATACCGCCATCGTTGCGCAGACGCAGTGCGAGCTGCAAGCAGAGACACTCCTCGTACGCAAGACGCCGGCGTGCGATGTCGCGCTCGGCCATGCTCGAGGGAAAGTGGATCGAGCGCAGCGCACGGGCATTGCTCATGAGCTTCCGCTTTGCGCGCAGCGGCGCGGGAATGGGATCGAACGGATTAGCAGCCACTTCGAGCGCACCGCTCACGATACGGCGCATCCATGCCTGACTCACGCCGTCACTTACGTAGTGAACCGGCAAAATGGTGCCGGCGGCGCGCCCGTCCTCGAGCTTTTCAAAGTGGGGCGAGGCCATCTGCTTAAAACCGTAGGCAAACTCAACCTTGCCCATCACGGCCAGGCGGTCGCCCTGCTTAAGCTGCTGGGCAATCCAAGGCTGACGGAAAAAGGCGACCTGCAGCACGCCCGTCTCATCAACGAGTGAGACCTCGGTCACCTGCATGCGCGGACGCGGCTTCTTTTGAACGATACGGTCGACCGTGGCGATGATGGTGCACACGGTACCAATGGGCGCCATCTCGATGGACCAGGAGCGCGTAAAGTCGAGGTATCGATGAGGGATATGGAGAAGGAGGTCCCCCACCGTCCGAATACCCAGACGGCGAAGGGCCTCCTCACGTTTACCCGAAACATATTTGAGTCGCGCGATATCCTCGTCGAGCGCATTGCTCTGGGCAAAGCGCTCCGAGACGCGCGGCACGGAGCACAGCTCGGACATGGGCAGTTGCCTACTCGATCGAGAAGATAACGGGATAGAGCGGCTGCTCGCCACGATGGGCGTCAATCTCCAGATCGGGCTGAGCCTCCTCAATGGCGTCGACAATCTCCTGGAAGGCCTCATCGGACAGTTCCTCGCCTGCCAGAATCGTCAGCGCGTCACCCTCCTCTTCCTCCTGCATACGGTTGATGCAGTCGAGCGTGACCTGCTTCACGTCGGAGCCGACCACATCGATGGAGCCGGCGATGATGCCCATGACGTCACCGGAGTGAATCGGCGAGCCGTCGGAGGCACTGGAATCGCGCACGGCACGGGTGACCTCGCCATCACGAACCTCACTGATGGCGTCGACCATAGCGGCGACGGCATCCTCGAGCTCGGAATCGGGCAGGACCGCGAACAGCGCGGAGAAGGCCTGCGGAACGGTCTTGGTGGGAACGACGGCGACCTTCTTGTCGGTGCAGGCAGAGGCAGCGGCCTCGGCGGCCATGCGGATGTTGCCGTTGTTGGGCAGAATGATGACCGAGGTCGCGTTGACCTGGTCGACGGCGCCCAGCAGGTCTGCAGTCGAGGGATTCATGGTCTGGCCACCGGACACGATCACGTCAACGCCGAGGGACTTGAGGATGTCTGCCTCGCCGGAACCGGCGGCAACGGCGACAAAGCCCAGGGCCTTCGCGGGCTCGGCGGCCTTCTCCTGGTCCTCGTGGATCTTGGCGGTACGGTCGTGGGCCTCCATCTCCATGTTGTGGATAAAGACCTCGTAGATCTGGCCAAGCTGCAGCATGTGCTCGAGCACCAGGTTCGGGGTGTTGGAGTGCACGTGGATCTTGTAGTCGGGATATGCGCCCACGAGCAGCTCACAGTCGCCCATGGAACCCAGGAACTTAAGGCACTCGTCCTCGTCAAACGGGGCGTCGGCCTTAAACAGGAACTCATTGCAGTAACGGAATTCCGAGCCCTCCCAGTCGTCGTTAGCCTCGATCTCAACGCGGCCAAGAGCGGCATCACGGGCAGAGCCGGCGGAGTCAAACGTAGCGGAGAAATCCTCGACAACGGTGCTGCGGCCAAGAGCGGCAGCTACGAAGTTCTCAAGGAAAATAGCAAAGCCAAAGGCGCCGGAGTCGACCACGCCGTTCTCCTTCAGAACGGGCAGCAGGTCGGGCGTGCGGGCGACGGACTGGTAGGCCTCGACGACGATGGCGTCGAGCGCGTCCTCGGCCGAGAACTTCTTCTTTTCGCACTCGTCGGCCTTGGTCGAGACATCGCGCAACACCGTGAGGATCGTACCCTCGATGGGCTTACGGACGGCCTGGAAGGCAATCTTGACGGCACGACGGAAGGCGAAGGCGATGTTGGCGGACGTAATGGGCTCGTCGGCGGAGACAAGGCCCTCGGCCACGCCGCGCAGGATCTGCGAGGTGATGACGCCGGAGTTGCCGCGGGCGCCCATCAGGGAGCCGTGGGTGATGGCGCCGGCGATGGCCTCCATGTCGGCGTCGGCGGGAAGGGCAGAAAGCTCCTTGGTCACCGAGGCGAGCGTGAGCGACATGTTGGTGCCGGTGTCGCCGTCGGGCACGGGAAAGACGTTGAGCTTGTTGATCTCCTCGGCCTTGTCGGAAACGGCAGCCGCAGCGATCGGAAAACAGGTGCGAATGGTCTTTGCAATCATGGGTATTTAAATCTCCGTTTTCGGATGCTAGTTCAGACGGCTCTTGAGCGCGTCGATATGGATGCCGATCTTAAGGCTGGCGGGATCGATCTGGGCGATCTCCTGCAGGGTGAAGGCAACGGAGCTCGAAAGATTGTGGCAGACGGATTTCATGTTGACGCCGTTCTCGAGCACGACGTGAAGATCGACCGTAAGGCCGTTCTCGTCGGCGGAGACAAGCACGCCCTTGCGGAGGCGCTGACCGGCAAGCAGGCGCACGCTCTCGGCGCCTTGGAGCTGCTCAGCCATACCGACGACGCCATAGCACGTCATCGCGGCATAACCGGCAATATCGGCAATAACGTCGTTCGAGACGCTCAGGCTGCCGTTAATGGTCTCAGACACAAGAATCTCCTTATCTGGTGCTCGCGGCACCATGTCGTGGGAGCAATCATTGCAATATTCTACAACGACC
>URBS01000105.1 GCA_900546085.1 uncultured Collinsella sp. | reverse complement strand
CGGAACCACCACAAAGGGGACAGGCACCTTTGTGTTGGTCCACATCAACATCGAGCTCGCTCCTAATATCCGTTATTCCTGCTCGTATTGAGGTTAAAATGAACTGTGATTAAAGCATATTCATTTCTCTCGTTCTTGATAGCTCTTCGTCTCAAGGAGCAGATATGAAGTCGTCTTATTCTACTGCTCGCAACGTCATTGCCATTCTCGCCATACCCATCGTGATGCTCTTTCTTATCGTCGTCACACCCTTTTCCCTGGGTATCGCCTCGCCCTTCGATTTGTGCGGGATGGTCGACGCCGGCTCGCGTGCCACCTCGCTCTCCTTTATCTGCCGCGGTGTGCTCTACGAAGATGCAATTCCCACCGGGCTTTGGCGGTCAAAGCTGCCGCTGCTCGGTCAGGTCGACGGACGTTCTCCCTACTTCAACCTTGAACCTCAAGCGATGAACTATCTGATCGATGACCAACCCCTTGCCTCCATCACCCTCGCTTACGACTATGCTCCAAACACCGATGAGCGTCACATGAACCAAGTCCTCGACAAACTGCTTGAACAGTGCGGGCTCACCGATGAGGTCGGCCGAACCGTCGACAGCGACCAGAAATTAAAGCGAACAGAACTCCGCCGCATTGGAAAAATCAGAGAGCGAGGCAGAGCTGCCTACTGGCAGGCCTGGGCGATACGCGACAAAAGCGAATTTGGGCACAGCACCTATACGGTCACCGTCTTCACTAAAGATGGGATCAAGGACAATGTTGACGATTTCGCATCGTCCAAACTCGGCATCCCCAAAACGACCAAATCCGCCAGCCCGGACGAAATCCTGTAGAGGTTTTCATCGAAATGTTGCTCAACCCGAACGGCGACATCGAGCTCGCTCCCCACCACCACAAAGGTGCCCGTCCCCTTTGTGGTGGTTTTCGGCGATCATTTCCGCCCTACGATGCAAGAAGCCGCCGCAGGAACCATCCCTGCGGCGGCTTCTTTGGGTTGGCAGGGACCAATCGCCGGCGTTGAAGGCCGTTTTTAGTCTCCGACGTTGGCTTTTGGCCCCTTCAAGCTATCCGACAAATATCAATATCTTGATAGGATTTCATTCGAGCTCTTAAGCAGATATTCGCGCAGCAATGGAATCGAGAACCTCACCATGCCGCGTGAGGGCGCATCGATAACCTGTGCCTTGATAAGTTGCCGTCGTGTCGCTGTCAGGCTCGCAGGGGGCAAGGAGAGCCCCGCTGCGATCTCTTTGGTCGGCACATTCCCCTCATGCTTGGCCATGGCAATGAGGTACTCAATCGCGCGAAGCGGCAAATCGGCAAGGGCAACGTCGAGCACGGAGCCCTCAAACTCCCCATACGCATCTTCAATGCCCTTCTGGGCATCCTCAAGTGAAATCGACGCATCGCGGTCGGCATGCCTGCGCGCATTCGCGAATACGCGATAGCCCACGAGTTGCACGAGATACGCATATCCCCTCGTAGCACAAGCCGTCATTTCAAGCGCCTTGCCATCCAAGTGCAAACCGGCACCTTCCACGGTTGAAGCCATCGAATCCGAAACATCCGACAGCGGAATCGAGGCGAGCTCCTCAGCCTTAGCTCGTTGTAGAAATGTAAGGGCACGGCCGTTGATGAGGTCCATTACGCCCATGGTCAAGCCAGCAAATACAAACGCGATATTCTTGCGTTCGCGGATAAGGTGCTGCACGGCCGCTGCAACGAGCCGCACGTCATCAGCATCCGCATCCTGTATTTCATCGACCGTCACCAGCAGACCGGCACCATGTTGCGTTTCCTGCGACGCCACGCGCGTCAAGACGCCCCGCAACGTCTCAGGCCCGGTCGAGGACTTAGATACGCCCGCTTTCACCACACCAAGACTTGCTTCTAAATGAAGCTCGGTATTGTCCGAGGTGCGTGCGAGCTCATGTTGGATGGCGTCGACGATACTGCCCGCCGCAGTCACGTCAACCACGCGCCAACCATACGACTTCGCAATATCGCCGAGCTCTGTCAACAGCGCCGTCTTGCCCGACCCGCGCGGGCCGGTAATGCGCATGAGCCTTCCGGGGGCGCCCACGCCTTCTTCGATGCCGTCCCTAAAATCATCAATAACCCGCTCGCGTCCGATAAGGACCGGAGGTTCAGCGCCAGCGGTCGGCTTAAACGGGTTGATTATCGTGCGCTTCAATGTCCCCACCTTCCTACTGTCGTCGTTATCGTGATTATAGTATCAATAGTGCAAATAGTGAAAGTAGTGAGAATAGGTCAACTATTTAATCATGCGGCCGTTTCCCGCCGCTAACAACTAAAGGTGCCAACAGTCCACGTTGGACTCTAACAGGAAAACATTTGGCCCCTCAAAAACCACCGCAAGGGGCCTTTGTGGTGGTTTTCGCTCCAACACACCCCGCTGTCTCAACCTGTAACATCCAGCGGCCCTTTTCGGTCCCAGGTGTTACAGATTTAGATGAAGCGATCGACGGCAACCGTTTGTCTAAATCTGTAACAACTACTCGGCAAATTGGGGTCCAGATGTTACAGATCGAGATTAACCGCGAAGCCTCATCCGAAAATCTCAATCTGTAACACCAGGCCCACTTTTAGCGGCCAAGACGTTACAGATCGAGACAAACGAAACCACCACAAAGGCGCCTGTCCCCTTTGTGGTGGTCCAGAGAAGAATCAGCCCCGATTAAAAGAGGCGGCATCAAGCCCGGCCTACGTTTGGCGACCCCAAATCGAAGCCCAATGGGGCCTTTCAGCCCCCTCATTCCGGGCGGTCGCTTTCTTTTGAATATTGTCGTGAGCTGGTATCATTTATCTTAATGAATGCATACTGTTTGCGAGGTACCCGCCGTGAAACGCTCCACCTATATCGGCCTGCTCGTCTTAGCGTTTGCGATTACCGCAGTCGGCGTAGGAATTATCTATCTCGCATTTCTCCCCGCCTCTGCAACGCAGGCAGCGATTGAGACCGTAAGCTATCCCATCGAAATCCTCACCGATATCGTCAAACCCGATTCGATCACCGTCGATTTTGACGGTACGCCCGCAGCGCTTGGGGTCAGCAACTATCCCCGTATCGAACTTGGGGCCAAGCGCTATACCAAAGATGAGCAGCTTATCGGTAAGGCAGCCAAGTTGCTCAAAGGCAAGACGTTTAAGCGGTGGTACGGCGCCGTAATATATCGAGCCAAGAACAGCCAAATGAATGGCGGGTATCATTCGACCCTTGAACTCGATGCGGCAAACGGGAGCAGACTGTGCAACGTCTCATACGACCCCGGCTACGTGGACAACGAAGGGCCGGGAGTCTATATCTCGGATGGCAACGTGATCTACGTCATGGAAGGCGACCAGACGGCAGTCGTCGATTTTATGGATCGGTGTACCGAGGATGCCTACGAACAAACCTGCGAGCCCGATCCGCAGACAGCGCGCGACAGCGGCTCAGCACGCACTTGGCTATTTGACGATGAAATAACCTGGACCCCATCGAAATAAGAACCCGCCGGACAGGCACCTTTGTGGTGGTTTCGGCTCCGATGTTCCACTGTCTCGATTTGTAACATCTAGCAGCCCCTTTGGGCCCTAAGTGTTACAGATTGAGATGAAATGATCGGCTGCGGACGTTTGTCTTGATCTGTAACAACTACTCGGCAAATTGGGGTCCAGATGTTACAGATCGAGATGGAACGCGGAGCCCCGTCCGAAATTCTCAATCTGTAACACCAAGCCCGCTTTTATCAGACCAGCTGTTACAGATCGAGACAAACGAAACCGCCACAAAGGGGACAGTGACACCTTTGTGGCGGTTTTCGATAAAAAGAAGCCGCCCCAATAAAAAGGGGCGGCATCAAGTAAGTCTATTTATTAGCGTCCCTCAAGACCCAACGAGAACGCAGAAATGTAGCCCGAGGCTTACCCTTTCCCGAACGCGACCCTCGCGAAGCGCGTGAGCGGGCGGGAAAGGGTAAGCCCCGGGCGGACAATTAAGTGCGTTACTCGGCAGCGGCCTTAAACTTGTTGTAGTTGATCAGGCAGCCGGCCTTGACGATGGCACGCTCCTCTGCCGTCATATCGGCAATGTAGAGCTCAATCTGCTCAACAGCACCGTCGGCGCGCACCACGTAGGCAGCGATGTCCTTTAGGTCGCCATCGAGCGCGGCACGGATACCCGGCACAAAGACGTAGTCGCCCACCTCAAAGTCAGGCTCTGCCTCCATCTGGAAGGGCACCATACCCCAGTTCATGACGTTGGAGCGATAGCGCTTGGTGGCGTACTCGTGGACGATGTTGGCCAGGCCGCCGATGACGCGCTGGCAGCTCGCGGCCTGCTCGCGGGCGGAACCGTCACCGGGCTTCTTGGCATAGAGCATGGAGCCATACTCGGTCGCCTTGGCATCGGCCGCGACACCCACGCCGGCCAGTGCCTCAAACACGCCGGCAAGCTCGGCATCGAGTGCCGCCAGGTCGCCCGCGGCCTCGCCGGCCACGCGGCGCTTCTCCACCGCGTCGACCTCCTTGGAGCGGCCCACGTAGGCCGGATCGCGACGACTCAGCGTAAACTCGGCCAGGCCCAGCGGGTTGGAGCGGAAGGAGCTCGTCTCGCCCGATGGGATCAGCTCGTCGGTCGTGGTGACCGGGTCCATGATCTTTGAGCACACCTTGAGAAGGATGTCGTCGCCGAGGGGCTCCATCGCGGGCCACGGCTTGATGTTGGGGCCTTCGACCAGCTCGTCGGCAGGCTCCGCCTTGCCAAAGCCCCAGTACACGCGCTTTTTGTACGGCGCATCGTCAAAGGTGCACTCGCAGGCCTCATCCCAAGTCTCCTCGGGCAGGTCGGTCGCCGGCGTCAGGACGCCGCCGTTGGCAGCCGTCGCCGCAATGGAGCGGGCGTCCATCAGGGCCACGGCACTCAGCTGGCCATTACCCGGCTTGGAACCCTCGCGGTTGGGGAAGTTGCGCGTAGTGTGGCGGATCGAAAGGCCGTTGTTGGCAGGCGTATCGCCGGCGCCGAAGCACGGGCCGCAGAATGCCGTGCGCACGATCGCGCCGGCCTCCATGAGGTCGTAGATATAGCCGCGGCGCGTAAGCTCGAGCGCCACGGGCTGGCTCGTGGGATAGACCGACAGCGAGAACTCGCCGCAGCCAGTGTTGGCGCCTTTGAGCACGCGGGCAGCCTGGACCACGGAGTCGTAGTTGCCGCCCGAGCAGCCGGCGATAACGCCCTGCTGCACGTGCAGCTTGCCGTCGACGATCTTGTCGAGCAGGCTAAAGTGCGTCTTGCCCTCGCCGATCTTGGCGGCCTCGAGCTCCACCTCGTGAAGGATGTCCTCGAGGTTCTCGTTGAGCTCGTCGATCTCAAAGCCGTTGGAAGGATGGAACGGCAGGGCGATCATGGGCTTGATGCTCGACAGATCGACCTCGACGCAGCCGTCGTAGTAGGCGACATCGGCGGGCTTGAGCTCGCGGTAGTCGTCGCCGCGGCCGTGCATGGTCAGGAATGCGTGCGTGTCCTCGTCGGTGGCCCAGATGCTCGACAGGCAGGTGGTCTCGGTGGTCATGACGTCGACGCCGTTGCGGTAGTCGGTCGTCATGCTCGCGATACCCGGACCCACAAACTCCATGACCTTGTTCTTGACGTAGCCCTTGGCAAAGACGGCACGGATGATGGCGAGCGCCACGTCGTGCGGGCCAACGCCGGGACGCGGGGTGCCCGTGAGGTAGATGGCGACGACGCCGGGATAGGCGACATCGTAGGTGTCGCGCAGCAGCTGCTTTGCCAGCTCGCCGCCGCCCTCGCCCACGGCCATGGTACCCAGAGCACCATAGCGGGTGTGCGAGTCGGAACCCAGAATCATCTTGCCGCAGCCGGCGAAGTTCTCACGCATAAAGGAGTGGATGACGGCGATGTGCGGCGGGACGAAGATACCGCCGTACTTCTTGGCCGCGGAAAGGCCAAAGACGTGATCGTCCTCGTTGATGGTGCCGCCCACGGCGCACAGCGAGTTATGGCAGTTGGTGAGCACGTAGGGCAGCGGGAACTGCTCCATGCCCGAGGCGCGCGCGGTCTGGATGATGCCGACAAAGGTGATGTCATGGCTCGCCATGGCGTCGAAGCGAATCTTGAGCGCCTCGGGATCTCCGGACGTATTGTGTGCCTGGAGGATCGAATACGCGATGGTGCCGCGCTTGGCATCCTCGGGCGTCTGCGTAATACCGCGCTCGGCAGCCTCGGCCGCAGGCACAACCTCGCTGCCGCCGCGCAGGTAGATGCCATCCTCGTACAGCTTGACCATACTGTCTCCCACTCTGCCCAAAAGATTTGGGCGCATAGCATACATTCGTTCAATATCGTGCCATAGAACGGTTGCGAGTGGGTTACGAATCTACACGTTCACTTTATCTCGGTAAAGCACAGGACGAGTTGGGTGCCGGGGGCAGACTTAGACGCCGAAATGACGAGAGTGGATAATCTCCCACTTTGAGCCTGCACATGGGCCAAAAACGGGAGATTATCCACTCTCATTCTGCGGGCACTCATTTAAGTCTGTCCCCAATGAGTGCCCGGCAGCGCCGGCGGACCTACAAGTCACCTCCGGTGCCCAGCAGCTTGCGCATGACCTGCTCGGGGTTGACCGAGCCGTCGCGCGGGGCCAGGGCAGTGATCTTCTTCTGCATCTTGTACTCGTGCAGCTCGTCCTCGAGCTGGCGCACGCGGGCGCGGAGCTTTTCGTTCTCGCGCTCGCGCTCCTCGGCACGCTCCTTCATATCGAGGATGCGCACCACGCCGGCGAGGTTGATGCCCTCATCGGTCAGTTGGTTGATGAGTTCCAGACGCTCGATATCGGCGCGCGAATACAGGCGCGTGTTACCGCCCGAGCGCTGGGGGTTCACCAGGCCCTTAGACTCGTAGACGCGCAGAGTCTGCGGATGCATGCCGGTCAACTCGGCCGCCACGCTGATCATGTACAGCGGTTTGTTCCTATTGTCCTCGGCCATGCTACCTGACCCCTTTCCGTCTCGTTATCGTCCATCATAAGCCCGCGGGCGCGGGCGCGCGCCGCGACCTTCCTAGTACGTCGCCTTGTAACGGTTGACCTTCTCGCGATAGTCGCGCGTGTCGGCCTCGCGCAGCTTGGTCATGGCATCGCGCTCGTCATCGGATAGGTTCGTGGGGACCTGCACCTTGATCTCGACGAGCAGCGCGCCCGTACGGCCACGGTGCTTAACGTCGGGCGCTCCCATCTCCTTAAAGCGGAACTTCTTGCCCGTCTGAGTACCCGCGGGCACTTTCAAACGGACCGTCGCACCGCCGGGTGTGGGCACGTCCACCGTGCAGCCGAGCGCCGCCTCGTAGACCGAGACCGGTACCTCCATGGTCACGTCGGCGCCTTTGCGCTTGAACAGCGGGTGCTCCTCCACATGCGTGGTCACGACCAGGTCGCCGCGCTCGCCACCCGCAACGCCATACTCGCCGCGACGCTTGTAGCGTAGCTTGCCGCCATCGACCGCGCCCGCGGGCACCGAGACCGTGATGGTCTGCTGCTCGCCTGTCGAGGGAATGCGATAGGTGACCTTGTGCGCCACGCCGCGAAACGCATCCTCGGCAGTTACGTCGACAGTCAGCGACAGGTCGCCGCCCTTGCGCGCGCGGTTGCGGCCCGCGCCCGCACCGGCAGCGCCCGCGGCCCCGGCAAAGCCCGAGCCCCAATCGCTGCCCCAGGCGCCGTTGCCGCTAAAGATGCTGTCGAAGATATCGCCCCAGCCGCTCGC
>URBS01000104.1 GCA_900546085.1 uncultured Collinsella sp. | reverse complement strand
CAATCGAGAGCGCTATCCCCAACAGGACGACGATGAGCCATTCCCGTGCCGAACGATCGCCCCGCTCCTGAGCGGTGTGGTCGGACGCATCAATCATGACAGGCCCTCCACATTCAAAAAGGGCGAAGGGTCATCAAAATACTTTGACACCAGGCGCTCCATGGTGCCATCGGCAAGCATTTCTTGGTAGGCATGGGTGAGCTTAACGTCGATGCCGCGTGTGTCGTTGATATCGAAAGCGGTGCCCAAACCAACCTCTAGCAGCGGCTCAGACAAAATGCGATACGTCACGCCATAGTCTTTTTCGTAGGTGAGCAGCGAGGACTCATGCGCGGCGATGGCGTCGACTAGGCCCTCGACAAGCGCCGGGTTCAGGTACGAGCGGTCCGAAAAGCTGTAGAGCTCCTTAATCTGCGGAACGTTTTCATTGGTGTGATTGAGCAGAATCGATTCGGGCTTGGTGGTGGACTGGACCGCCACGACCCTACCCTCAAGATCGGCAAGCGTGTAGATATCGCTTTCGGGATCGACAGCAACCACCTGTCGGCTCGCAAGGTACGGCCCCGCCCAGCGATACTCGCCTTCGCGGCCCGTCATACTAAAGCTGCCCATGACGCAATCGAGCTCGCCGCTCGCCAGCAGCTCTTTCTTCTTTTCCCAGTCGATCAGCTGGTACTTTGGCTTGTAGCCAATGCGGCCCAAAGCCTCGGTCAAAATATCGACATCCAGGCCAACAATATCGCCGTACTCGTTGCTATACACAAACGGTGGATAGAGGTCGCTGCCAACGTTGAGCGTCTTAAGGTTGTCGTCTTTGACCTGCGAGGCGGCTGCGCCTTCTGATGCAGACGCCGCGGCCCCATCATTCAACCCGGAACAGCCAGCTATCGCCACGACAAAGGCGCCCACCACTGCAAGCGCAACAAACAACGATATGGCGGCCGAGCGACGAGGTCTTTTCATCGAGCTCCAGACGATCCTGTTTACAGACTCAGAGCTGAATAATAGCAGACAAAACCGCGCTTGCGCTCAATGGTTACAGATGCTTTACCATACGGGGCCTTCCAGCCAATCTGGCAGACAGCCCCGCATGCAGCGCTCACTTACCGTGCATTAAAAACGTAGCGGTCCAAGCGGTCGCACGCCTCCCTTACACGCGAAAGCGGCAGCGCCAGATTCACGCGAATGTGGCAAGGTCCATGGAATGGACGGCCGTCCTGATAGCCCACGCCCACACGTGCGCCCTCGTCGAGCAGCCACTGAATATCGCGGCCATGCTCGCGGCACCACTCCGTGCAGTCCAGGAACACCATGTAGGTGCCCTGCGGGCGCGAATAGGACACACCCTCAAAATGCTCGTCCACGTAATCGCAGAAGTAATTAATGTTGCCCTCGATGACCTCGTTAAGCTCATCGAGCCACTCGTAGCCCTGCGGCTGGTAGGCGCCGATAAGCGCGTGCATCGAAAGGACATTCATCTCGTTGTAATGGGTCTTATTGGACACGGCGCACACGCGGTCGCGCAGCGTCTCGTTATAGATGATGTGGTAGCTGCCGACCAGGCCCGCCAGGTTAAACGTCTTGCTGGGCGCATAGAGGGCGACCGTGCGCATGCGGGCATCCTCGCTCACCGACTGCGTCGGGATATGCTTGTGGCCGGGCAAGATAATGTCGGACCAGATCTCGTCCGAGATCACCACGCAATCGTGCTGGCGATAGATGCCCATGGCGCGCTCGATCTCGTCGCGCTCCCATACGCGGCCGCAGGGGTTATGCGGCGAGCAGAACACCGCGGCATGAACGTGGTTTTGGGTGAGTTTGCGCTCCATGTCCTCAAAGTCCATGCGCCACACGCCCTGGTCATCGAGCTTAAGTGGGCTGTGGACAATGCGATAGCCCGCCGCTTCGATGGACTTGGTAAAGCCGATGTAGGTAGGACTGTGGACCAGCACCGCATCGCCCGGCTGGACATACGCCCGCAGGGTCGACACGACGCCGCCCAGCACGCCGTTTTCGTAGCCGATATGCTCCGGGAGCAGGCCCTCGACGCCATTACGGCGGCTCTGCCATTCGATGATGCGGTCGAAGTACTCGTCGCGCGGATCGAAATAGCCAAACATGGGATGCTGGGCGCGTTGAATGATGTGCTCCTGGACCGTGGGCACCGTGGCAAAGTTCATGTCCGCCACCCACATGGGGATGCGATCGAAGCCCTCGTCGGGCGCGTTCGGAGCCATGCCGGGGATCTCGCCCCAAGAGTCAACGGCGATGGCGTCCATGCCGTGGCGGTCGATAAGCGAAGTAAAGTCGTATTTCATACTGAGCTCCCGTGCAAAGCGGATTGTTTTGGTAGGCGTTATTGTCCATCAGCGTGGGCGATTTTGGCGCGGGGTTTGGCGCTTAATTTGACGGGCGCGGACGAATGGCTGGTTAGTCTTGCGCGTCGTAGACGGCGACTACGGTTAGCTGGGTTTCATCGACCGTAAAAGATATGTCGAGCCCGGCGAAGGCCAGATGATAGACGCGGTTTGGCTCGTGCTTGCTGCCCGCGCGGCGTGGATCTTGGCGAAGAACCTCGACCAGACCGGGGAGCTTTGCGGGCGGGACCATGTCTTGAAGCGCCTGCGGGAACTCAACATCGAGCTCTTGCCACGGAGCATCCTCAATCCAGCCGCCCGTTGCATCCGGGTGGCAGTCCGCAAACGGAATGTAGGGCTTAATGTCGTAGATGGGCGTGCCGTCACGCAGGTCGGCCCCCAGCACATGAATGATGGGGCCATCGTCGGTGAGCTCGACACGATCGAGCTTGACACAGGTAAGACCGATGGGATTAGGGCGAAACGGACTGCGCGTGGCAAACACGCCCACGCGCTCGGCTCCGCCCAGACGCGGCGGGCGCACGGTTTTCGACCATTTTACGTTGGTGCCGGACCTGTCCTGCGTTTTGGCATCGGCGGCTATGTCCTTAGCCGTGCCGCCGGGCGTGCCGTTTTCGAAGCGCCAGAGCAGCCATAGGTGAGAGAAGGAATCCAGACCCTCAACCGCTGCATTGGAGGCAAATTCCGGCTCAAAGACGATGCGTCCCTGCAGATGGGGCGCCAAAAAGCTGTTGCGCGGAATGCCGAACTTCTGCGGCAGGTCGGTACGTATGTGTGCAATAGGTTCCATGTCGGTCATTGTACGGCATGAGGGCATGCGCGATGCGCGTAATCCCTCACCGCGACCGCCCCTTTTGCAACCAACGGTTGCTTGGAAGGGCGTCGGCCGCCGCGTATGCTTAAGCCAACAAGCAGCAGAAAGGAGCCGTTATGGCCTTTGCAGAAAAACTCATCGCCGTCCGTCGCGCCAACAACCTTACCCAAGAGCAGCTTGCCGCCAAGCTCTATGTCACGCGCCAAGCCGTCAGCCGCTGGGAGCGCGGCGAAGTCACCCCGGGCATCGACATGATGAAGCTCATTGCCGCCGTAACCGGAGAACCGCTGTCCCACCTGCTCGAAATGCCCGAGCACTATTGCCAGAGCTGCGGCATGGTGCTCACACCCGACGACTGCGGCACCGATGCGACGGGTGCCACGACCGACCATTACTGCAAGTGGTGCTACGACCGCGGCAAGTACACCTACGACACCACCATGGAAGCAATGATCGAGGATTGTGCCCCGCGGCTGGCACAAAGCACCGGCATGTCGCTCGACGAAGCCGTCTCGCTCATGGGTGCCGTGTTGCCGCAACTGGAGCGTTGGCGCACCGTGCAGGAAAACGAGGAGCGCTACGGCGCCGAGGCCCGGGCGCGCTACGGCGACAGGGCAATCGATGCGGCAAACGAGGCGTTGCTGGACATGGACCCCGAAACCTGGAACGACATGAAAGAACTCGAGCGCGCGATTTTGGGCCAGCTCTCGATTGCCATGGACGACGGCGACCCAAAGAGCATCGAGGCCCAAAAAATTGTTGCGATGCATCGTCGTTGGATTAGCCTCAACTGGGGGCGTAAGCCTCAAGACGAAGCATACCTGGGGCTCGCACACGGCTACCTTGCCGACCAGCGCTTTGTTGACTACTACGACAAGCCCTGCGGCACCGGGGCCACGGCGTTTTTGGTTCAGGCCATCGAGTCGTCGTTGATTCGCGCATAGACCGCGGCGGCTTTGGGTATTTCAATCGAAACCTCAACCGATTGGAGACCTATGGCTACTTATCACGAGCTCGCGCTCTACGTTATGACCGGCTGCCCGTATTGCATAAAGGTCAAGCGTTTCCTGGCCGATAACGGCGTGACCATCCCCGAGCGCAACATCTCGACCGATACCGAAGCCGAGCAGGCACTCATCGCCATCGGCGGAAAACGCCAGGTTCCCTGCCTGTTCATCGACGGCAAACCACTCTACGAATCGGGCGACATCATCGCGTGGGCACAGAAAAACCTCCTCTAGCACTCATTGGGGACGTACTTAAATGAGTAGGTAGGAATTCAGCTTCTCAAATTTATAGAACATACGTTTGCTTTTATGCTATACTCGCCTCAAGGCATGAGACGAGTCGAGAGCTCCTGCGGAGGTCCCCAATGACACGCTGGAGCGAGCTCGGTAAGTAAGATCGGTGGTTACCGCACTCGCCCATCTCAGACAGGCTGCGCTCCTGTTCGCCGTCGCCATCAAAGAACGGCACTCACAACCAAACGTTTCCGTTATCCGTGAGTCACACAGGAGTGCATCGTTATGGCAAAAAAGATTCCAACCTTTACGTCCGACATCGTTTCGAGCGCCTGCTCAGATATCAGCGGAATCGTTGAAGCCAAGAGCCTTAATCAAAAGGGTATCGATCATGAAACTTCGCTTGAGGGGGCATTGCTCATCGGGCGCCGCCTCGAACAAGAGACCGCCGGATACCCCGTTACCAACCTCAAAGGATTGCTCTCCCCTGTCGGCGGCCATCTACACAAGCATTATGGTCCCCGCCTAGGACAATCCTATCTCACACGCTGCATTAAGTTCGCTCGCGCCGTTCCCAAAGACGTGCCACCTAGATCAGAGCTTGGCCTAACTCACTATGAGTCACTCGCTCGCATTACAAACGAGTACCTGCGTCTGGAGCTCATGAACGTCGCGGCCGACAACAGATGGTCCTCATCACGCGTCGCGCTTCACGCCAGATACCAAAGCCCACAAGATGCTCCAAGCAACAGGGAATTCCGCGAGCTCATAGCGAACCAGGAAGTTTGGCGCTTTGCACGCGCTTATACAGATGCTTGCGGAATCATCTCGCTTGAGAAGTTTGTTGAGCTTTACAATTCTTGCGCTCCCAAACCAGTCTCGATATTCGAAGTAAATGAAACCATTTGGAAAATCAGAGACGAGTCGGGGCGCATCGACAACCCCTGTATGTTATCCAGAGACGGAGAGCTGTACCTCATAACGCCGGAACTTGATGACACAGTCGAAAACAACCCTTATTACTACGACGACTACGGATATTCTTTTCGAAAATATAAACGCCATAGCGAGTACACCGAGGAAATGCGTTCGTTACGCGAGCGACGTGTTCAGAGCAGGAGGGCGGCCATATTCGCTGCTCATAAACAGCATCCAATCAAAAAACTCGATTATGAGGACGTTGTCTGCGGATATGCCACCTACACACGGTTTGTTAACAATCTCAAACTGGATATCTTGAAGGATTCCAAGCTGAGTGCCGCGAGCCTTCACGCAAGAGAGGACGAATTCGATTTCATTATGGCAAAGCTCTTGCGCTCTATTGGTCTCAACGGCATGCCGACAGTGCAACAAATTAACGAAGATGCCGAATTTCTATTGATCGTCGTACGGCCCGATTTTTATGAACAAGCGAAGATAAACAAGGTCTCCAAACTCCTCTCGATAATCTATGAGAACACTCCCCTCTGGGAGTTCAACGGCCGCTCGCATACCGAACTAAGAAATGAAGAAGCGGTAGAGCCTCTCGTGCCAACTATGCAACCAACAGTCCAACCAAAACAAGCTGCTTAACCATATTAACTGCTTGTATTTTTGTCTACAAAACTGTATACATAAAGAGAGGTCCCTATGGAGCTCATCGCAATCCACTCCCATGCCCTCAAACATGGGCTTACAGAGACGGATATTACCTGCGCTTGGAACTCCGCTTTCGCATGGTTTAGGCGTGATCTTGAAAATGGAGGCATCGATTACGTTCTCGTTGGACTTGATGGAAAAAACCGCCTCATGGAGCTCATTGCTCGATGTTGCCCCGACCGAGATGGTTACATCATTTACCACGCCCTTGTCCCTCCTACGCGCAAGGTGCTCAGGGAAATCGGAATCGATCGATAGGAGGCGCTATGGACGCTAAACAGCTCGAAAAGATGATGGGGTTTGCTCCCGGTGAGCTAGAAAAAGCCGCAGCGGCATACGAAAAAGATGAGTGGCCGAAGGGCCACACCGTCAAGTTGGGAAGGCCGCCGATTTCCGATGAACCAAGCGTTGTTTTATCGGCACGTGTGGGCGAATCGGTTCTTGAAGCATTTGACGCAAAGGCAAAGCGCCATGGGCAAACGCGCACGGAGCGACTCAGGGAACTCATTACACTCGATGCAATGATTGCCTAGTCCCCTGCCGAACCAAACATGTACGTCAGCATCCAAAAACGATATTTTTCGACATCCTTGGATGCTGGCGTACAGTTTTTTGCATGGGTCCGGCACAGGCGATCCGTTCTTCTCCGTCCCCAAGGGATCATTTAGCCACAAAAGCGGGCGATGGGCGCAAGCTGCTGCTCGCGAAAGACACGGTCGACAGCGGCACGGTATTCATCGACCTTTTTGGTCTTGCGTACGAGTTTGTGAACGGTCGCGGGATCGGCGAAGGCGCATTTGGCGTAGAACCACCACTCCTTCATGCGAAAGACCGCGTTGCCCCCAATCTCGTCCGCATAGGCCGCAAACAGCATGTCGTGGAAGCGCTGCAGCTCAGCGGCCGTGGCAGCAGGGCCGCCCTTAACCATGCGAGCCAGCGCGGGGTTCGCGAGCAAGCCGCGCCCCAACATTACGTGGCGTGTTCCGGGATAGGCCCCCACCAGCGCATCCATGTCCTCAAGATCAAAGATGTCGCCGTTATAGGCCACGGGAAACGGCGCCCGCTCCAACGTCTCGCCGTAAAACTCTTTACGCGGCGAGCCCGTATAACGGTCCTTTTGCACGCGCGGATGCACGATCAGCTCTGCCAGCGGCATGCGGCAATAGAGGTCGAGCACGCGTTCGTACTCGTCATCGCTTTCCAACCCCAACCTGGTCTTGACCGACACCGGCAAGGGTGAGCGTTCGCACACGTCGCTCAAGAACACCTCGAGCTCATCCAGGTTGCGCAGAAAGCCCGAACCCTTGCCTTTGGCAACAACCGTACCCGAGGGGCAGCCAAGGTTGAGATTGACCTCGCGGTACCCCATCTCGGCGAGCACCTGCGCCGCCCACACAAACTCGTCCGCATTCTTGGACATCAGCTGAGGTACTACGTTAAGCCCCTGGTTATTGGCAGGATCGACCTCTTTAAACGCCTTGCCACCAAAGCGGTTGCCCACCCGCGGCGGCGGCAAAAACGGCGTGTAATAACAATCGAGCGCGCCAAAGCACTCCGCATGCACGCGACGGAACACATGCCCGGTAATCCCCTCCATGGGGGCCAGCGATAAATTCATCAACATCCACTCTCAAATCAATGTGAGAAAGGGACTGTCCCTTTGTCACATCCCATTCAAGCGGTTCAGGAACTCTTCGCAGGCGCGAGAACGCAGGCGATATTTTTTCCACACCAGATACGATGCAATGGTGAAGGGGCAAAAGGGCAGTCCCTTTGCCCCAAGTGCCGGCTACCGGACGCAAGCTAGTTGCCGTTCGCGAACGCCGCCCATATTTCGAGGTCTAATACTTTTCCCGAGAAGTGAACGGCT
>URBS01000103.1 GCA_900546085.1 uncultured Collinsella sp. | reverse complement strand
AATGTCGGTACCTTTATTCTTGAGGTTCTTGGCGCTACGGATGGCGCTATTGGCAACCTCGGCCTCGAATCCACTGGAACTCGTAGGTGAGCCATCGGTGAAGAAGACAACGATCTTTTTGGCGTCGGCGCGACCAGACGAAAATACCCCATTAGCCAGCCGTAAGCCATAGTCGGCGCGCGTGGCGCCATTAGGCCTGATGGAGTCGACCGTACTCTTAAGGTTCGTCGCGTCATTGCCCTTGCAGAGCGTCAGCTTCTTCATGGTCTGCGAGTAGTTGCACCTATACCCCCACTCCAAATACGTGTCGTTGCCGACCCACCCAGCCATATTGCCGGAAAACTTTACGATGGCAACTTGATGCTGCTTGGACTCGTCCGAAATCTTTGCATTTTCTTTGGCAATGGTATCGATAAAGCTATTGGCGGCCGTTTTCAGCGCTCTGATACGCTTGGTGGAATCTCCACTGTCCATGGGGTCATTCATCGAACCAGAAGCGTCCAGCACCAGCACGACGTCGAGCGGCTTGCCGGAAACCGTCGTATCGGACGTCGAAGAGATAGCAGACAGCGTGGTCAGAAAATCCGACTCTTCGTTTGCCGCGGTTTCCTTGACCGTCTTATCGGTCCAGATTCGACCGATGTTTTGAGTTGTCACTTCCTTGCCATCATAGCCGCCGGCCCAGAACTTCCAGTGGTTACTGGTGTCGTAGTCGACGACCTTTCCGGTCATTGTCGGTCCGTCCATACCGGTGCTGGACCTGGCGTTGGCCTCGGGCAGCATGGCAAATGCTGCAGCCGGCAACACCAGCACTACGGCCAGTATCACCGCCAAGAGACCCCTCGTGTACTTACTCATCGCGTCTCCCTTCTCGCAGGCTCAGACCTTGCATCAGCCTAAAGTTACGGAATGAGACACAATTTGGGCAGGTGACACACGTTCCAGATTCTTTTTTGAGCGTGAGACAAATGTCTCACCAAAGTTGAGACACGGCGTTTTCGCAGGAAAACGGGTGCGATTCGGAGCCATCAGGCCAAAATGATCCGTTTTCCTCCGTCCACGGGAGATCAAGGGCTGTTACGGATTGGCGACATTTCAAAACTATGCCGGTTTACTACGATAAAAATGAGATCCCCGACCACGCGTGACGTTTTCGCAAAACTGCAAGTCGTCTACCTGCGGTTTTGATTTTGCCAAATGCGGTGTGGTTGGGGGTAGACGATTCATCGTAGTAAACCGGCATAGTTTTGTTCGCGGCGGCCCAACCGCACGTTCACGCGCGGGGCCGGTGGGGAATTCTTGCCCCACCGGCCCGTCTACGCGTTATTCCAGCTTGGTTTCTACCGTGGGAGTCTTATCCGCCGCAACTGGGGTACGGGCGGTGTCCATAGTCAGGCAGTGCTTGGGGCAGCTTTCGATGCACTCGCCGCACACCACGCAGGCATACGGGTCGATCGACCACGTTCCGCCCTTGCGATCGACCGCGAGCGCGCCCGCCGGGCAACGCCGCGCGCACATGCCGCAGCAAATGCACACGTCCATATCATTGACGATATGCCCGCGCAAGCGCTCGGGCGCCGTCAGTTTCTCCTGCGGATAGCACACCGTGACCGGCTGCTTGACCATAGAACCCAAGGCCGTCTTGGCAAATGTCAGCAAACTCATGCCGCGCCTACCTTTCCGTGCAGCTAATGCAGGGGTCGATGGTCAGGATAATCATGGGCACGTTGGCAAGGAGCACGCCCTGCAGCGCATGCGTCAGACCCGCCAGGTTTTGCGACGTCGGCGTGCGCACGCGGAAGCGGTCCAGGTTCTTGGTGCCGTTGCCGCGCACATAGTAATACGCCTCGCCACGCGGCTGCTCAATCACAACCTCGCCACGCGCGCCGTCGGCCGGTGCGAGCTTGGTGCGCCCACCGATGCCGTCATGCGGAATCTTGCCCACAAGCTCCTTGATGATGTCCATGGCCTGCGTGACCTCGGCGCAACGCACCTGGCAGCGGGCATAGCAATCGCCATCGGCAGCAACGACGGGCTCAAACGCAGCCAGGTCCGCATAGGCACCGTCGCCGAACATGCGCACGTCGTAGTCCACGCCCGAGGCGCGACCGAACGGACCGACCATCGACAGATCCAGCGCGTCCTTCTTGCTGATCACGCCCACGCCATGCAGGCGCTCGCCGCAGCTGTCGTCGTCCAAAAAGGTATGCACCAGGGCCTCGTAGTCGGGGCGCATGGCATCGAGCGTCTGGACAATACCCGCCAGCTCGGAGTCCTCGATGTCGTGCTTAAGGCCGCCGATCTCGTTAATCGAAAGGATCACGCGGCCGCCGCAGGTGCTCTCGAAGATTTTGAGAATCTGTTCGCGCAGGGTCCACGAACGATAGAACAGCGCCTCGAAGCCAAAGGCATCGGCGAGCAGGCCCAGCCACAGCAGGTGCGAGTGAATACGCGAGAGCTCGTGCAGAATGGTGCGGATATACTGCACGCGGCCGGGCACCTCGATGTCAAGCATGCGTTCGCAGGCGCTGGCATAGCCGCAGCTGTGGCCCACGGCGCAAATGCCGCAGATGCGCTCGGCGATGTAGCCAAACTGATGCATGTCGCGCTTTTCGGTGAGCTTCTCGAGTCCGCGGTGCACAAAGCCGATCTGCGGAATTGCCTCGATGACGCGGTCGTCCTCGATTACCAGGTCCAGATGAAGCGGCTCGGGCAGCACCGGGTGCTGCGGGCCAAACGGAATTACGGAGCGATGAGCCATGGACCTTACGCCTCCTTTTTCTGCTTGTCGCGGGCGGCCTTGGCGGCAAGCGCCGCGCGGACCTTGGCCGCTTTCTCGGGATCCATGGCGGCGAGCTTTGCCTCCATCTCGGCGACCTTGAGCGCGGCCTTCGCAGCAGCCTCATCGTGCTGAACATCGGAGCCGGCAGCCGCAGCAGGCTGAGCAGCGGCGCCCACGGCATCGCCGGCACTCGCAGCACTCTCCCCTGCAGCAGCCGCCGCGGCGGCCTTTTCGGCCGCGGCCTTGCGCGCCTTGGCCTCGGCGGCCGCGCGGACCTTCATGGCCTTCTCGCGCGCGGCCTTCACCTCGGGCGTGATAACGCTCATGGGTTCAGCGGTCGAGACCTGGTAGAAAAAGCCCTTAAAGTCGATCTGCATGTCGGTAATGGCAAGACCAAAAAGGTCGTGGACCTCATTTTCAAACGGGAATACCGCCGGATAATACGAGCTGATGGACGGAATCTCCTGGTACCGGTCGATTCCCTCGACTACCAAGTTCTCAATCGCATAGCTGCCGTCCTGCGCAAAATGCTCCTGAGCAGCATGAACGTTGATAAACGTATAGACCAGACGATACGTGCCGTCGTCGACATTGCGCTCGGCGTGCATTTGCACAAAGCGCGCGCCGACGCCCTTGAGCGCCTGGACATGCGGCAGGAGCTTGTCGATCCCAACGGTGGTATAGATAGCCTTTTGCATTACACGGCCTCCTTTGCAGCGACGGGCGCGACGGGCTTCCCAGCAGGTGCGTCGCTAGCGGCAGGCGCGTCGCCGGCCTCAGCCGCGGCCACAAACCCGTCCTCGCCCAGCTCAACGCCACCGTCCCAGGTTGCGGCACCGCCCACGGTAAGCGGGTCACCGCCAGCACGCATCACGGCCTCCTTCTGATCCAGGATGCCGCATGCTTCCACAATGGCATCGATCACGGTCTCGGGGCGAATGGCGCACCCGGGCGCGTACACGTCCACGGGAATCGCGCGGTCCACGCCGCCGATCACGTTGTAGGCATCGCGGAACACGCCGCCCGAGCACGCGCAGATGCCGCACGCCACCACGCACTTGGGCTCGAGCATCTGGTTGTAAATCTGACGCACGACGGGCAGGTTCTGGGCATTGACCGACCCCGTCACCAAAAAGATATCCGCATGCTTGGGGTTGCCGGTGTTGACCACACCAAAGCGCTCCGCATCGAACAGCGGCGTGAGCGAGGCCAGCACCTCGATATCGCATCCGTTGCAGCTCGAGCCGTCGTAATGAATAACCCACGGCGAGCGCGACATTTTATGATCCATGGATGCCGCCTCCTAAATAAATACGTCGACGAGGATGGGCATAAGGTTGAGCAGGCCAAACACCAGCGCCACGCCCCAGCCGAGCTTAAAGCAGCTGCGCCAGGTGCTACGGGCGAAGGTGTTATCGATCAGTACCTCGACAAAATACGTCGCGGCCATCACGACCAGGGCTACGGCCCAGCTCACCGGGTTGTCCCAGACAAAGAACATGCCCACCCACATCAAAAACAGCACGGTCTCGCACCAGTGCATAAGGGTCATCTTGGCCAGCGTGCTGCCGCTCATCTCGGTGGCGACGCCCTGGACAATCTCCTGATGCGCGTGATGCGAGTACGAAAGGTCGAACGGCGACTTGCGTAGCTTGATGGTAAGCACCGCGAGCAGCGCAAGGAAAATGGGCGCGCTGTACACGATGATGGGGGCTGACTGCCCCGTCACGGCAATGGAATCGAAGCTGTCGGTGGCAAGGTACAGGCCCACGCTCATCAGCAGAACGGCGGGCTCGTAGCTCATAACCTGCAGCAGCTCGCGATCGGCGCCGACCTGCGCAAACGGGCTTTGCGTCGAGGCGGACGCCAGCACCACAAAGATCGCGGCGAGCGTCACCATAAAAGCGCACAGCAGCGTGTTGGAACCCGACACAAAGATGCCGCCGCCTACCACGGTAAAGATGAGCGCACATGCCATATAGGTATCGTCCATGGTGTTTACGCTGGCAGGGGCCTTGCGCAGCAGTTTGGCAACGTCGTAGAAGGGCTGCAGCAGACGCGGACCCACGCGGCCCTGCATGCGAGCCGAAAGCTTACGGTCAAGGCCGTCGATCAGGCCGCCCACAAGCGGCGCCAGCAAAGCAAACGCCACGGTGCCAATAAAAATGCCCACGACGCCCGAGCCTTCGAAATACTTGCCGCGCAGCACCGAGGGCGCGCTCATGGCAAGCCGCTCGGGCCCAATCCACGCGCAACACAGCAGCGCAAACAAGATAATGCTGCAACACACGACGCTACCCGCGGGGCCAATACGCTTCTCGCCAAGGGCGTCCTCCGAGTACCAATTGCGCTTTTCGGCCTTCACCTCGTGTCCCATCGAGCCACGGAAATGGCGATATTTGTCGGTCCCCACACCCGAAAGGTACACGTTGACGTGCGGTTTGTTGCTCACGCGGAATGAAGTCAGCAGCACCACGGCGATAAACGCCACGATAACCACCATCAGATACATGGAGTCCTTGCCAATAACGTACGGCACGCGGCCAAACACCATGGCCAAGTAAGGCGACACCAGGCCGCTCGAGATGAGCGGGAACGCCACGCAGCAAAGAATCAGCAGCGCGGCGATGGTGTTGAGGGCCATCCATTCGGTCTTATGGACATTGACCTCAACGTTTTGAGCCGTGGGGTCGACGCCCGAAAGCTTGGCAAGCCACTTGCCCCAGAAGAAGAACGTCGCGGCCGAGCCAAAGGCAAGCACCATGATCATGAGCACGTTGCCGGTCTGCGCGAACGCCACCAGGGCGCCCCACTTGGACACGAGCATGCCAAACGGCGCCACAAACATGCCCATGATACCCAGCATCATCAGGCGCGTCAGGTGCGGCATGCGGCTGAACATACCGTCCATGTCCTCGATATTGCGGCTGCCGATATGATGCTCGGCCGTGCCCACGCACAGGAACAGCAGCGACTTTGCCACCGTGTGGAACAGGATCAGGAAGATGGCGGCCCACACAGCCTCGGGCGCGCCGACACCCAAGCAGGCGCTGATGAGGCCCAAGTTGGAAATGGTGGAGTACGCGAGCACGCGTTTGGCATTGCTCTGCGAGATGGCCATGAGGGCAGCGAGCAAAAACGTGATGGCGCCCACACTCGTGACCATAAAGCCGGTCACGGGATAGATGGCATAGAGCGGGCTCAGCTTGACCATCAGGAACACGCCGGCTTTGACCATGGTTGACGAGTGCAGCAGGGCGCTCGTGGGCGTGGGGGCGACCATGGCGCCGAGCAGCCAGGTATGGAACGGCATCTGCGCGGCCTTGGTAAGGGCGGCGAGCGACAGCAGAATGACCGGCATCACCAGCAGCGCGGATTGCGCGGTTCCGGCGCCGGAAAGCTCGATCATGCCCGAGATGGTCAGCGGCATGCCGTTAACGTGCAGGTACATGAGTCCGGCCAAAAACGCGATACCGCCCAGCATGTTGAGGATGATCTGGGTAAAGGCGTTTTTGATGGCCTCGGGCGTGCGCGTGTAGCCAATCATAAGGAACGAGCACACGGTGGTGATTTCCCAACCGCAGAACAACCACTCCAGGTTGTCACTCGTCACGATAACGAACATGGCCGAGAGGAACAGGAACATGAGCGCCAGAAACTGCGGGCGACGGTCGGGCGCGGTTTGCCCGCGCAGCGCGGCCTCGTGCTCGTCGTGGGCCTGGAAGTCCTTCATGTAGCCCAGGGCATACACGCAGATCAGACTGCCGACGATGCCGACGGCGAGGACCATGATCACGCTCATGTAGTCCAGGTAGAGCGGGGTTGCGGTGACGGCTTCGGTCGCGGGCAGCGTCATGGCTGCAAAGGCGAGCGAGCCCACCAGCTGGACTATGCCGAGCACCGTGGTGAGCACGTTCCTATATTTGTACGCGTTGTACAGGATGACGGCGCACAGGATCACGTCGATGACGGAGCTGATGATGGAGAGCACGTGCGAGGTGCCGGGTGCCACCTCGAAGCTCTGCGGGCCCGTGCCAAAAAACATGACGGCGACTACAACTGTCACCGCCATAATGATGCCAGAGCCTACAAGCCCTACCGCGTCACGGGCTCGGTCACCGCGCGCAAGCAGCATGCCCAGCGCCGGTACCAGCGGAAACAGGGTAAGGAAATACAGTAGCGTCATACCATCACTCCCCCATGCCAAAACGCTGCAATTGTTTAACGTTATAGCTCAATTAAGGAGTAGCAGCGGCGGGTTTTCGGTCAACTGGGGAGTTTTAGGCGTACGGGGTAAGGGCACGTCCGCTTTGGAGCAGAGAGGCGACGCTCCCCCTATCGCGACGGCGGGCGCACGGGCCACTGCGCGCGGTTTATTAACCACTTTGGAGGATGTTCCAGTAGGCTCCCGACGGTCCAAAAAGTTGACGCGGCAAGAAAAATGCGCCCCTGTGGGCGCACCATCCCGTTTGCTATTCCGCCTTTTTAACGCGCGGCTTGCGACCGCGCGGCTTATCAACCAGCGCGGACTCACCGCTCTCGCGATACTGGCGGCACCAAGCCTTGACCGAAGACTCGCTGGGAATCTTGTGCTTGATCATGGCCTCGCGAACCGTTAAGCCATTTTCCAAGCGGTCCTTGACCACGGCGAGCTTAACTTCGTACGAATAGGTGTGATGATGCGAACCGGCGTTGAGAACGGCGTCAGCACCGCCCACGGCATACGCGCGGGCCCACTGACGAGCCGTGGCCTGGGGAATGCCAAGCTCCGCGGCGAGGGCGCGATGACCGACCCCCTCTTGGAGGATCTCGACGGCGCGCTGCCTAACCTCGGGCGCATGCGTGCGAGTCCTTGTTGCTTCTGACATACCTGCCACTTCTTAGCCTTAACCGTTAATCTGCTTTCTTACGTGCATGTTAGATAGTAGCATTTTGCTGTTCGCGCGTAGCAGTTAATTGAAAATAGCAACGGCGTCATCTGGGCATTTGCTATTAATTTGCGACATTTCTTTACGTTTAATTTACGCAGCTAGTTAGCCCGCAGCTCATTGATGGTGTTTTACCAACCAGATTGATATCTTTTTGTTTCGCTTGGTATGGCCTACGCAATTATTGACCCCCCGCCCGCAATGGCGCGACAGCTTCCCACCTTCCTTTCCAGCTTTCCACCTTACTTTCCAGCTTTCCACCTTACTAGATCGGAAGAGCACACGTCTGA
>URBS01000102.1 GCA_900546085.1 uncultured Collinsella sp. | reverse complement strand
CGTCGTTCTCGTCGGCAACAAAGGCGTCACGGTCGGCGATCAGCAGCTTGTGAGCCTCGTCGATATCAACGCCCTGCTTGGCGATGATGTCGGCAAGCTGCATATAGCGCGTGCTGATGGAGTTGCCGAAGGTGTTCATCTGAGAGCCGTGGTCATTGATGTAGAACTCACGCTGGATCTCATAGCCGGCGTGGTCCATAACGCGGCAGAGCGAATCGCCCAGCGCGGCCCAGCGGCCGTGACCAATGTGCATGGGGCCGACGGGGTTGGCGGAAACGAATTCGACCTGGGTCTTCAGGCCACCACCGACGTTGGACTTAGCGAAGTCCATGCCCTTCTCGCGAGCCTCGCCAAAGATGGCATTCTTGACGGCAACGGAGAGGTAGAAGTTGATGAAGCCGGGGCCTGCGATCTCAACCTTCTCGATCGCGGGATCCTCGGGCATATGGGCAACGATGGCCTCGGCGATCTTGCGCGGGGCGCAGTGGGCCAGCTTGGCGGACTTCAGGGCCATGGTAGAGGTCCACTCGCCATGAGAAGTGTCAGCCGGTCGCTCGATAGCGCAATCGTCAAGTTCAAATGCGGAAAGGTCGCCGGCCTCCTGGGCCGCAGCAAGCGCAGCGCGTACCAGCTCTTCAATCTTCTCGGGCATAGATCCTCCTTGTGTTAAAGCCCCCGAGCTCTTGGTCACTCGTAGGGCAAAAGCCAGAGTTTGTAGCACTCTATCACAAGCGACGGGCACTGTCGCAGGGTAAAGCCAATCGAAATTGCATATGCACAAAATTGACTACAGCTTGCATGGACTCACTCAAAGATGCCGGTCTGCCTGCAGATTATGCACGCGTTGAAAATGCATAAAGGTGTGAATGAGCTGTGTCTTTTATCGAATACTCTTACCTATCAGAGTTGTGTGCTTTTCCTGCATAAAGCGAGGATTTGCGCACGTCAGCGTGTTATTCTAGACATACGTAAATTCGTATAAGTTGGAGGTAGCATGTTCTCAATCGGTCAACACGTCATTCATCCGGGTCAGGGAGTCTGCACCGTCGTCGGTTTTAGGGACGACACGCCGCAGCCCATGTTGTTGCTCGAGGCCAAGCAGGGGCATGCGCAGACGATCCTTATGTACCCCGTGGCGCAGGCCGACCGTCTGCATGCCGCCATCTCTCAGCAAGATGCCGAGCATCTGCTGAGCCACTATGACGAGCTGGAGTGCGACACCTTTACCGAGCGCAACAGCTCGCTTGAAGAGACACACTTTAAGCAGCAGCTCAAGCTGGGCGCGCCCGAGACGGTCCGCGTGGCAAAGACCATGATGCACCGCATTCGCCAGGCCGAGGAAGCCGATAAAAAGCCCAGCTCTTACTATATGCGTGTACTCAAGGAAGCCAAGCGCCGCTCCATCGAGGAGTTCGCCGTGGCATTGGGCGTCACCGAGGAGGCCGCCGAAGCCCGCCTAGCCCAAGCCGCCCTCAACTAACCCATCCGCGCCAAAAACCACCACAAAGGGGACAGGCACCTTTGTGGTGGTTTTTTCGTTCTAGTCGTTCTAGTAGTATTCATTCTTAGCGATACCTGCGAGCACAAGGAGTCTTTTATGGCAGAGCCACTTTCCGCCGGAATCACCCGCGACCGCGCGTTTGAACTGCTTAACGAGCACAACAAAGACCCGTTCCACATCACCCATGGCGAGACGGTCGAGGGCACCATGCGCTACTTTGCGCGCGAGTTCGACCCCGAGAACGAGGAGTTTTGGGGCATCGTCGGCCTGCTGCACGACTTGGATTGGGAGGAGCATGAGGACGACCCCATGAACCACACCATCTATGCTGCCGAGGTCCTTGAAGGCGAGGGCGCATCGCCCGAGCTCATTCGCGCCATCCAGACGCACACGTCCGATTTCAACACTTCGCTGCCCAAGCCCGAGCTGCAGATGGAGAAGATCCTGTTCGCCTGCGACGAGCTCACCGGCCTGATCGGAGCCGCCGTCGTCATGCGTCCGAGTAAGAGCGTCATGGACTTTACGACCAAGTCGCTCAAGAAAAAATTCAAGGACAAGCGCTTTGCCGCCGGCTGCTCGCGCGACGTGATTACGCAGGGTGCCGAGATGCTGGGCTGGGAGCTCCCCGAGCTCTTCGACCGTACCATCGCGGCCATGCAATCCTTCGCTCCCGACCACGACACCTTCCAGGCTTAATTCCAAAACCACCACAAAGGGGACAGGCACCTTTGTGGTGGTTTTTGTTTGTGCAGGCGTTAGGGGCGGACCTGGCCGGTGCCTCGGAGCTTGTATTTGTAGGTGGTGAGGGCCTCGGCGGCAAAGGGGCCGCGGGCGTGGAGCTTTTGGGTCGAGATGCCGATCTCGGCGCCCAGGCCAAACTCGCCGCCGTCAGTGAAGCGAGTGCTGGCGTTGGAGTACACGGCCGAGGCATCGACCTCGTCCAGGAAGCGCTCGCAAGCATCCGTGTCCTCGGCAACGATGGCCTCGGAGTGCATCGTGCCGTAGCGGTTGATGTGTGCGATGGCCTCGTCCTCGTTTGCCACGACCTTCACGCTCATCTCGAGAGCCAAGTACTCGCGACCCCAGTCCTCCTCAGTCGCGGCGACGTAGTCATCGCCCTCCACAAAGCCGGCGTCGGCGCACGCGGCGCACGTGGACTCGTCACCGTGAATGAGCACGCCGTGGTCGTGCAGCACGGCAACGACCGCAGGCAAAAACGCATCGGCCACAGCACGGTCGACCAGCAGCGACTCGGCGGCATTGCACACGCCCACGCGCTGGGTCTTGGCATTAACGATAATGTTGAGCGCCTTATCAAAGTCGGCGGATTCATGCACGTAGATGTGGCAGTTGCCCGTACCCGTCTCGATCACCGGTACGAGCGACTCGCGCACGCAGCGCTGGATCAGACCCACACCGCCACGCGGAATGAGCACATCGACGATGCCGCGGAGCTTCATGAGCTCGCCAGTGGCCTCGCGGTCGGTGGACTCGATCATCGACACGGCCTCGCGCGGGAAGCCCTTGGCCTCGAGCGCATCGGCCAGCAGCTCAGAAATCATGGCACACGAGTGATAGGCCAGCGAGCCGCCGCGCAGAATGCAGGCGTTGCCGGTGCGGATGCAGATGCCCGCGGCGTCGGCCGTCACGTTGGGGCGCGCCTCGTAGACTATGGCGACCAGGCCCAGCGGCACACTCACACGGGTCAGGTCCACGCCGCTTGCGAGCACGCGGTGGTCGAGCACGCGGCCCACGGGATCGGGCAGCTCGGCGAGCTTTTCCAGGCCGGCGGCCATGCCCTCGACGCGCTCGGGCGTCAGCAGCAGGCGATCGAGGAGCCCCGCTGAGGTACCCGCATCGCGCGCGGCGGACATATCGAGCTCGTTGGCGGCGACGATGGAGTCGACACCGTTGCGCAGTGCTGCGGCCATGGCGCGCACGGCCTCCTGACGCTGCTCATCGCTCGCCGTGGCAAGCGAGGCCGACGCTGCCTTGGCGGCAACGGCAAGATCGTGGACATACGTGGCTATATCGACCGACATGGGCGGCCCTTTCTCCTAGAAGTTTGCAACCATGGTAGCCGATTTGCGCATGGCCTCGCCCGCGGCGGTAGAATTGGTCAACCCGAAACACCACAACGAATGGAAGTATCACATGACCCTCATCACTTCGTACCACGTTCCCGGCCTGTATGTCGAGGACCACAGCATCGATGCCCCTCTTGACTGGCGCGGCCTTGAGCCAATGCTTTTGGCCGTCGGCAGCACCATGCGCCGCGGCGCCATGCCGGCGCCCATCGCCGGCGCGCCCGAGAGCATCAAGCTTTTCTACCGCGTGGTTTGCGCACCCGATCGTATCAACGATGATTTACCGCTCCTCCTCTTTTTGCAGGGCGGCCCCGGCGGCGAAAGCCCGCGTCCGCTGTCGCCCACAAGCGATGGCTGGATCGAGGAGGCCGTCAAGCACTTCCGCGTGGTCCTTCCCGACCAGCGCGGCACCGGACGCAGTAGCTGCGTGGACGGACGCACGATCAAGGCACTGGGTGATCGCGCAACGGCCGCCGGCGCCGATACAGCACGCTCGCAGGCGGACTTCCTCAAGCGCCACCTCGCCAGCTCCATCGTGCGCGATTTTGAATACCTGCGACTGGTGGGCTTTGGCGGCAAGCCGTGGGCCACGCTCGGCCAAAGCTACGGCGGTTTTTTGACGCTGAGCTATCTGTCGCTCTTCCCCGAGGGCGTGACGGCGAGCTTTACCTGCGGCGGCATTCCGCACGTGCCGGCGAGCGCCAGCGAGGTCTACGCGCACACCTTCCCGCGCATGGCCGCCAAGACGCAGCAGTATTACGACCGCTACCCCGCTGACGTCGAGCGCGTGGCAGCCCTGGCCGATGCGCTCGAGGCCCAGAAGCCCGTGCTGCCCGACGGCTCACCGATGACGGTCGAGCGCCTACAGCTCATGGGCAGCGACTTTGGCATGAAGCCGAGCTTTGAGCGCATGCATTGGATCATCGATCACGCTTTTGTTGACGGCGACGGCACGCTGACCTGCGGCACCTCGGTATCTGACAGCTTTTTGATGCGCGCCTTCGAGCGCACCAACACGCGTACAAACCCGCTGTACTGGACACTGCAGGAGTTCATCTACGCCGACGGCGATACCATGCCCATTCGCTGGGCCGCGGCAGAAGAGAAGGCACAGCGTGCCGAGTTCGACACGCTCGCGCGCCCGCTCATGTTTACCGGCGAGGCCATGTTCCCGTGGATGTTTGAGCAGATGCCCGAGCTCAAGCCCTTCAAGCCCGCCATGGACCTGCTGATGGAAGACACCAGCTGGGACAAGATCTACGACCCGCAGCGACTGGCATGCAACGAGGTGCCACTCCAGGCCGCCGTGTACTTCGATGACATGTACGTGGATTCGGGTCTGCAGCTCGACACGCTCAGCCGCGTAGGCAACTCGCATGCCTGGGTGACCAACGAGTTCGAGCACGACGGCTTGCACGGCAGCGTGGTGTTCAAGCACCTCTTCGACGAAGCCCTCAACCGCGGAGACCTGCGCCAGATCTTCTAGCAAAGGAGTGTCCCCGTCTACCGGCACAATAGGAACGTCCCCAAGTGCCGGCAACGACAATGCCGCTGGTAGAGGACAGAAAGCGAAAACGCCCCTAAGCGAGCAAGGTGACGTGAAAGAAGAGGGCATTGACCTTTTGGTCATGCCCGACGATTGAACGTCAGATTGCCGCTTAGGGGCGTTTGCAGCGTCAATTAGTTAGGCGAACACTATCAAGTTGTCCCTATGGATCGCGGGCTTCTCGGCCAGGTCTGCGAGCAGGCGGTTGCTGGCAATCTGGTCCTGGCGGCGGCCGGCTGCAAGCTCCAGCACGTCCGAATCGGCCTCGGCGATACCACGGGCGACAACCATGCCGCTCGGGTCGCACACGTCGAGCACATCGCCCTCGGCAAACTGGCCATCGACCTCGCGAATACCCACCGCGAGCAGCGACGATCCGCGGCTGACCAGCGCCTTCGCGGCGCCATCATCGACCGTCACCGAGCCATGCGCCTTGTCACCCAGTGCGATCCACAACTTGCGCGGCGCAATGTCCAGGCGCTCCGCCGGCGGATCGAACAGCGTACCCACGCTCTCGCCGCGGGCCAGACGCACGAGCGCATCGGGCTCCTCGCCCGAGCAAATCACGCTTTGAATGCCCGCCGTCATGAGAATGCGGCTCGCGCGAATCTTGGTGATCATGCCGCCCGTACCCACCGATGTGGAAGAATCGCCCGCCGAGGCGATAATCTTGGCATCGATCTTATGCACGACCGGGATAAACTCGGCCGTCGGATCCTCATGCGGATTGGCGGTGTAGAGGCCATCGATGTCCGAGAGCGTCACGCACAGATCGGCAGAAACCAGGCAGCTCACAAGCGCCGCCAGCGTGTCGTTGTCGCCGAACTTGATCTCATCGACGGTAACGGTGTCGTTCTCGTTGACGACCGGCACCACGCCCAGCTCCACCAGGCGCAGCAGGGCGTCGCGCGCGTGCAGGTAGGACGTGCGGCGCGCCGTGTCGTGGCGCGTGAGTAGCACGAGCGAGGTGAGCAGATCCCGTGCATGGAACTCCTCGTCGTAGGCCGACGAGATGATGCACTGACCAGCCGAGGCGCACGCCTGCAGGCTCGGCAGGTCGCCGACCGGCTTGTGGTCGAAGCCCAGCACGGGATAGCCACAGGCGATAGCGCCCGAGCTCACCACGACCAGGCGCCAGCCAAGCTCGCGCAGCGCTGCGGCCTGATCGGCAAGCCCGCCGATAAAGGCGCGGTTGACCTTGCCGTCGGCGCCCACCACCGTAGACGAACCGATCTTTACCACCATCGTTTTATAAGAAGTCGTCATACGTCAAACCAATCGAATGTTCAGCGAACGGGCGAACGGGCCGAGCGAGAAAATAATCCGTGTTCCTCCGTCCCCTTCGGATTATTTTGCCCAGGGGAAGGCCGAAGCCGCGGCCATGTTCTTGCGCACGAGCTCGTCGCGCACCTGAGCCAGGCCCTGTTCCATGCCCACCACATAGGTCTGCGGGTACAGGAAGCGCTTGAAAGCTGCGTCCAGATGATCGAGTGCCCAAGCACAGCGCTCGCGCGCGTCCTGGATGCTCTCACGCGGAGCCACCGCGCTGCCATCGCGCACGATCGGCACCAGCAGCTCGCGATACTCAAGTTCGGACACGTCGGTCACCAGGGCGGCATCATTCACGGCCACGAGGGTATTGCCGCGCGCGGCGCCCTCCCCCGCCAGATGGTCCTCGTCGTAGATCATGTCGCAGACCGGGCCGCCAAAGCCGTCGTAATAACGGCGCACGCGTTGCACACCCGGGATCGTGCGCTTGTATGGCTGCTCAGAGAGCTTGACCACCGGCGTCCATGGATCTGCCTCGCTCGCACGGCGGGCGGAAAGCTTGTACACGCCGCCCAGCGCCGGCTGGTCATAGCAGGTCGCAAGCTTGGTACCCACGCCAAAGCTATCGATGGGCGCGCCCTGGTCGAGCAGCGACTGAATCGTGTACTCATCCAGATCGTTAGAAACCGAGATCCCCACATAGGGCAGGCCCTCGGCATCAAAACGGCCGCGCACATACTTGGAGAGCTTGGCGAGGTCGCCGGAGTCGATGCGAATAGCCGACAGACGCTCGCCCACCGCCTCCATCTCCTTGGCAACCGTAATGGCATGCTCGCAACCCTCGCGTACGTCGTAGGTGTCGATGAGCAGCGTGCAGTTCTTGGGACTCGACTTAGCAAAAGCCCGGAATGCCTCGAGCTCGGAGTCGAAGCTCATCACCCAGCTGTGCGCATGCGTGCCAAAGACGGGAATACCGTAGCGGCGGCCGGCGAGCACATTGGACGTAGAGGAGCAGCCGGCAACGTAGCTCGCGCGCGCGACGGCCAAGCCGCCATCGGGACCCTGAGCGCGGCGCAGGCCAAACTCGGCAACGGGACGGCCGTCCGCCGCCAGCACCACGCGCGCCGTCTTGGTGGCGACAAGCGTCTGGAACCCAACGATGTTGAGCAGCGCCGTCTCAAGCAGCTGGCACTCCAGCGCGGGGCCGGTGACGCGAACCATGGGCTCGCGCGGAAAGACGAGCTCGCCCTCGGGCACGGCGTCGATGTTTACATGCGCACGAAAATCGCGCAGGTAGTCGAGGAATCCAGGCTTGAACATCGCGCCGCCGGCCGGGGCCTGGAGCGAGGCGAGGTAGTCGATGTCCTCGGGCGTAAAGCGCAGATTCTCGACCAGCTCGGGCAGTTCGGCGGTGCCGCACATGACGGCATAGGCGCTGCCAAAAGGATGGTCGCGGTAAAACGCGGTAAAACAACCCTGCTCATTGGCCTTGCCGCTCTCCCACAGGCCCTGGGCCATAGTGAGCTCGTACAGATCGGTGAGCATTGCAATGTCGGTGGGATGCGAGATGTCGGTCAAAGCCATGGGGCGACCTTTCGGATGCGTTGTGCAGAGGTTGAGGGTTGGAAAAGGGCAGAGTGTTCGGGCATGGCACCCAGCGCGAATGGGCTAGAGCAGGCCCATGCTGGTCAGGATCGTGTAGCCCATAAAGATGACAAACGCGATGAGGGCAAGGACAATGATGATTTTTTGAGCCGGCGCCATGCCAGGGATCTCGTTCTCGCCCGTAGGCTCCTTGGAGGTGACCATGCGCTGGGCAAAGGTCATCTCGTCACGGCTCGGCTTGGGCTCG
>URBS01000101.1 GCA_900546085.1 uncultured Collinsella sp. | reverse complement strand
ATCTAAGCGAGCCGTTCTTTAAGATTTATAACGGTCCGTGTACGGAAGGGGCCGTTGTCGGAATGGCTCAGGAAGCCCAGGCCGAGTATTGCGACATGGTGGTGGGCATTGGCGGCGGCAAGATGCTCGATATCGCCAAGGCCGTTGCGTTTTATGCCGAGCTGCCGTTGTGCGTATGCCCCACGGCGGCTTCGATGGACGGTCCGTGCAGCGCGATTTCGGTGCTGTATCACGAGGATGGGTCGTTCGACCGTTACCTGATGCTCGAGAAGAATCCAGACCTGGTCGTGGTCGATACCAACGTGGTCGCGGCGGCCCCACTGCGCATGACGGTCGCCGGTATGGGCGACGCGCTGGCAACGTACTTTGAGGCGCGTTCGTGCGCCGCGGCGCGCGGCGCGAACGAGCACGGTGGCGCGCCGGGGCACTTGGCACTGGTCGCGGCACGTGCCTGCTACGATACGCTTATGGAATGCGGCGTCGCTGCCAAGCGCGATCTCAAAAAGGGGCGTACATCGCCGGCGGTTGAGCGCCTGATCGAGTGCAACATCCTGCTTTCGGGCGTTGGCTTTGAGAGCGGTGGCTTGGCGTTGGCGCATGCCATCGCCAACGGTCTGACGATTCTGCCCGAGTGCAAGGCCATGCACGGCGAGGCCGTGGCGTTTGGTCTGGTGGTCCAGCTTCGTCTGGAGCGTGCGCCCGAGCTTGAACAGGTGCTCGAGTTTTGTCAGCGCGTCGGTCTGCCGACGACGCTCGAGGAGCTGGGCCTTGGCGAGATTTCCGATGCCGACCTGATGAGCGTTGCGGATGCGGCCTTTAGAAACGAACGCAATATGGCCAACGAGCAGGCCAAGGTGACCAAGCAAAAGCTCGTCGAGCTCATGCGCGAGGCATAGTTTGGCGCTTGATCGACCTTGTGCAATCGGGGCGGCGATAGGCCATAGGCTATTTGCCGCAAAGGTGCTCCGCGTGTAATTTGCCCGAGGCACGGGCCGATAGCGTATCATTATCTCTTGCTTGTTTGCACTGCTCAGGGAGGGGCCGCGCATGGCGCAGGAACACGATCTATTTGATGACATTATCGAGATCAGCAAGGGTTTCGACTTTCTTAAAAACCCGCTTGGCGGCGTGACCGATGCGCTCGATCCGTCGGCGCCGCAGTGGAATCCTGCCGACTACAAGGAGCGTCCGCGTGGCAACGCCATTCCGTGTCTGACCTGCAAAAACGAAAAGAGCGGCTGCACCGCGTGCATGGACGTGTGCCCGGTCAACGCTATCGAGGTCGAGGAAGACGCCATCGAGATCCTCGACTCCTGTCGCAAGTGCGGCCTGTGCGCCGCTGCCTGTCCGACCGAGGCGATCATCTCGCCGCGCTTGGCGCCCAAAAACCTGTATGACGACATCGTCTCTGCTGCTACGAGCCACGAGACCGCCTACGTCACCTGCACGCGCGCCCTTAAGCGCATGCCGCGCGAAAACGAGGTCGTCGTCGCCTGCGTGGGCGATATTACGGCCGAGACCTGGTTCTCGGTGCTGGCGGACTATCCCAACGTGAGCGTGTACCTGCCGTTGGGCGTGTGCGATAAGTGCCGCAACACCGGTGGCGAGGATATTCTGGGCGAGGCCATCGCCACCGCCGAGGAGTGGGCCGGTACGGGCATGGGCCTGGAGGTCGACCCCAAGAGCCTCAAATGTCATAAGCGCCGCGAGTACGAGCGCAAGGAGTACATGGAAAAGATCGCCCGCACCACGGGCCTAACCGTGACTAAACTCAACCCGGCGACTGCGGCACTGGCCTCGGTGACGCAGAAGCTCAAAGCCCATCGCCATCAGATTACTCAGTTGGAGCGTACGCTCAACACCATGTGCGGCACCACGACGGCCAAACGTCGCCGCACGCTTACGCACGGGCGCCAGCTGGTACTCTCGACGCTGCAAAACCACCCCGAGCTTGCCCAGAACATGCAGGTGAGCACGCCGGAGTGCGATTTTGACAAGTGCACGTCGTGCGGCGAGTGCGTCAACGTGTGTCCCACGTTCGCCTGCGATTTGGTGGGAAGCGGCCGCTTTGCGTTGGAGTCCACGTATTGTTTGGGCTGCGGAGCCTGCGTCAAGGTGTGCCCCGAGCATGCACTCAAGTTAGTTAAGCATGACGCGTCCAATCTGGTCGTCGTCGATCCCGAAGCCGAGGAAAAGGCCGCCCAGAAGGCCAAGGCCCACGAAGAAGCCCAGAAGGTCAAGGCCGAGGCAAAGGCCAAGCTTGACAAGATGCTCGACCAGGTGGAAAAGCTCGCGGACTAGTCAGCGACCCCTATCTCTGCTTCATTCGTGCCGCCGTGGCGTCCGGGTTAGCCCAGATGCTGCGGCGGCGCTATACTTATGCAGTTTGAAATGCTTGTACCAAAAGGAGCTGTCGTGTCCCTTTCCATCGGTATCGTGGGCCTGCCCAACGTGGGCAAGTCGACGCTGTTCACCGCGCTTACCAAAAAGACCGGCCTTGCCGCCAACTATCCGTTCGCCACGATCGACCCCAACGTGGGTATCGTCGACGTGCCCGATAGCCGCCTGCAAAAGCTCGCCGACATCGTTAACCCGGGTCGCATCGTGCCGGCGACGGTCGAGTTCGTCGACATCGCAGGTCTGGTGAAGGGCGCCAACGAGGGCGAGGGCTTGGGCAACCAGTTCCTGGCCAACATTCGCGAGACCGACGCCATCTGCGAGGTCGTGCGCTACTTTAAGGACCCCAATGTCATGCGCGAGGTGGGCCGTACGGGCGAGTTCGTCGATCCCGCCGGCGATGCCGACACCATCATGACCGAGCTCATCCTGGCCGACATGGGTACGCTCGAGAAGCAGCTGCCCAAGCTCGAGAAGGAGGCCAAGCGCGACAAGGAGCTCGTGCCCAAGTTCGAGGTCGCCAAGCGTCTGCTTGCCTGGCTCAACGAGGGCAAGCGCGCCGCGTCCATGGAGATGACCGACGAGGAGCGCGCCGCTGCCAAGGGCTTGTTCCTGCTCACCATGAAGCCCATCCTGTATGTGGCCAACGTAGACGAGGACATGCTCAACGAGGACCTGGCGCCCATCGACGGCGTCAAGCCGCTGCCCATCTGCGCCAAGATCGAGGCCGAGCTTTCCGAGCTCGATCCCGAGGACGCCGCCGACTACCTGGAGAGCTTGGGCTTGGAGCAGCCCGGCCTGGACGTGCTCGCACAGGCGGCCTATAAGCTGCTTGGCCTGCAGTCGTTCTTTACGGCCGGCGAGATGGAGGTCAAGGCCTGGACGGTTCGTCAGGGCGCGACCGCCCCGCAGGCCGCCGGCGTTATCCACACCGACTTTGAGCGCGGCTTTATTAAGGCCGAGGTCATTGGCTATGACGACTACATCGAGCTCGGCGGTGAGCAGGGCGCCAAGGCCGCCGGCAAGCTGCGTATTGAGGGCAAGGACTATGTCATGGCCGATGGCGACGTCGTGCACTTCCGCTTTAACGTGTAAGGACGACGCACATGTTTAAATATGGCAAAAAAGCCGGCTACATGGGTATCGCGCTGCTCGTACTTGCGGTGATTCCGCTGGTGGTAGCGGCGTTTGTGATCCCCAACATTGGTCCCGAGGTGGCAACGAAGTTTAATGCAGCCGGCGAGGTGACGCGCTGGGGCAAGAGCTACGAGTTGCTGGCACTGCCGGTGCTCAACCTGCTGCTGAGCGTGGCGACGTACTTTACGGCAGGACGCCAGGCTAAAAACAATGATGACTCCGCCGCCATGGCGCGCATCGTGTGCGAGCGCTACCTGCGTAATGGTTGCATCACGGGTGTGTTCCTCAACGTGGTCAACGTTTACTTTATGTACTCGGCGATTACCGGAACGGGCTTTGGCTTTGGTTTCTAGCCTGTCCTTTTAGGCAACGAGCCTGCACGCATATTCAAGGGCTGCTGCGAGGCCGCCGCTCGATTGTGGTTTAAAGACCATGTCGGCGGCGGCCTCGTTTTCGTATCCGGCGCCGCGAAGGGCGAGTGCGATACCGGCTTCCAGGAGAAGGGGCAGACCACGTTGGCTGGTTGCGATTACGGCAGCCTGATTGAGCGAGCAGCTGTGCGCTTGGCATTGGATGGCAAGTTCACCTTGCGCCGGGCAAGGGACCAGTACGGCGGCGACGCGACTTGATAGCAATGCAAATGCTGTGCGCTCATCGGGCGAAAGGCATTCGGCTTCAACGACGACGAGCTTGGGCGGTGCGCTGTTTGTGCGAAGCATGGCTCGGTACATGCGGACCGAAGAACCCGACATAGAAAACTCCTGTGTATTCGTTTAAACGTAAACTATAGTTTACGTTTTTGTTCAGCTCCATTTCAAACTCGGCTGCATGGACGAACGTGCGAAACAGATTCTTGGCAAGCGAGTCGAGCAGACGCGCAGGGACCTTGGTATCTCCAAGGTCGATTTTTGTGTGGCGACAGGAATCAGCCGACCCTACCTCGACCGAATCGAAGATGGGACGGCAAATTTCACGCTCAAGGTTCTATTTAAGATCGCGCCCGCACTCGGCATGACGGTGTCAGAGCTTCTCGAGGGTATCGAATAGGGCGTTCCCCCGCTGTATTTGACGCTCTTTGGGCGGGTCCCCCTGGTTGCGATGTGCAAAATCGCGAGTATTCAGCACCTGTTCGGCCGTAGATGGTAGCCCGAGCGGCTGGCGTTGCCTTTTTAACAGTAGTTAATCCACGCGATAAATAAAAATGAGGAATAAATATTTACTAGACGGCCCGTTCGTCCTAAAAGTTTGTCTAACAATCAGCCGATTCTGCGCCTCCGGCGGAGAAATTGCAGAATACTCCGATTTTTGCACGGCCCGAGGGGGACCACCTGTCGTTTGAGGCTGCGATAAGTGGAACTGCCTTAGGGATTACGCCATCGGGATGCGGTCGTGGTTGACTTGGCTGTAGAACAGGCGCTGGATCTCGGCGGCATCGCGTGACTGGCCGAGTGCCCACATGGTTTTGGCCACGAGCGTCTCGGTTGTCATATCGTCGCCGCGCAGAATGCCCGGATGATCGGCGTAAGCACGGCCGACCTCATAAACGCCCAGATCGAGGCCCTCTTCGGGGACCTGCGTGGTCATAACGACGGTGCGGCCCGAATCGACCCAGCGGAAAATTGTCTCCTGGAATGACTCGCCGGACTCGCCAAACTCGGGAATACCGCCAATGCCAAAGGTCTCCAGAATCACGGCGTCGTAGCTATCGGCAAGGGCGTCCAGGATACCCGGGTTTACGCCGGGCGTAAGCTTGAGTACAAATACGCGCGGGTCGATGCTGTCGTAGAAACGAACCGGGTTCTCGTTCTGGTGAGTGCCATGGAGTCCGTTGCGAACGATGCGGTCGTTGCGGATATAGGCAATGGGCGGATAGTTGACGCTAATGAACGCGTTAAAGCTCATGGTACGCTGCTTGCGGGCGCGCGTGCCGGCAATGGCGACGCCGCCAAACACGATTGAGACGTCGTGCGAGTGCTCGTCGAGCGCATAGAGCAGGCTCTGGTACAGGTTGAGCTTGGCGTCGGTAAAGGGATTGCCCATGGGCTTTTGCGAGCCGGTGAGTACGATAGGCTTGGGGCTGTCCTGAATCAGATAGGAAAGCGCCGCCGCGGTGTAGCTCATGGTGTCGGTGCCGTGCAGAATCACGAAGCCGTCGTGGTCGGCATAACCCTCGACGATGACGTCGCGGATACGCATCCAGTCACTGGGGCGCATATTGGTGCTGTCGATGTTCATGGGCTGCACGACGTCGAGCTCGCAGAGGCCCGAGATCTCGGGGACGCTCTGGGCGAGCTCCTCACCGGTCAGGGCGGGGGAGAGGCCGTTGCCGTCCTCGGTCGATGCGATGGTGCCGCCCGTGGCGATGAGAAGGATGCGCTTCATGCTGGTATTCCTATCGGTTTTGTCGCCGCAAGGGCGGAGTCGTTCGGCAGTATTGTGGCACAGGGTGTCCAATGTTCAAACGTAATACATCATCTGTAATGTTTAGTAATACTTCAATTGCCGTCAAATAAGGGCCCAGGTCGTGCGTTTGCCGTGCGCTGATGGCCGCGAGGGACGAGAAACCCCATATAACGTGTACACTATGGAAGTTATTTTCGTTCATTCACGCGGGTGGGCACCGGCTCCCCGCCAACAAGAGGGGGAAACCATGGATCAAAAGGCTTCCGCAAAGGTCCTCGTACTCGACTTTGGTGCGCAGTACGGTCAGCTCATTGCCCGTCGCGTCCGCGACCTCAACGTGTATTCCGAGATTGTCCCCTGCGACATTTCGGCCGACGAGATTCGCGAGATGAACGCCTCTGCGCTCATCCTTTCCGGCGGCCCGGCTTCTGTGTATGCCGAGGACGCTCCGTCCATCGACCCCGCCATCTTTGACCTGGGCCTTCCCGTCCTGGGCTTTTGCTACGGTCATCAGATCACGGCCGTGACGCTCGGCGGCAAGGTCGGCCACTCCGAGGTGGGCGAGTACGGCCGCGCCACTATTACGCGCACTGCCGGCGCCAAGCTCTTTAACTCCACGCCCATGGAGCAGACTGTGTGGATGAGCCATCGCGACGCCGTGTCCGAGGTGCCCGAGGGCTTTACCGTTACCGCCAGCACCGACGTATGCCCGGTTGCCGCCATGGAGTGCGTCGAGCGCAAGATTTTCACCACGCAGTTCCACCCCGAGGTCAAGCACTCCGAGTACGGTCAGCAGCTGCTGAGCAACTTCCTGTTTGAGATCTGCGGCCTGGAGCCCAACTGGAGCATGGATAACCTGGTCGAGACCATGACGGCCGAGTTCCGCGAGAAGGTCGGCGACGACCGCGTGATTCTGGCCTTGTCCGGCGGCGTCGACTCCTCCGTCGTGGCTGCGCTGGGCGCTCGCGCCGTGGGCAAGCAGATGACCTGTGTGTTCATCAACCACGGCCTGCTGCGCAAGGGCGAGCCCGAGCAGGTGGAGGAGGTCTTCACCAAGCAGTTTGACGTCGACTTTATCCACGTCCACGCCGAGGACCGCTACGTCGAGCTTCTGGCCGGCGTGACCGAGCCCGAGGAGAAGCGCCGCATCATCGGCACGCAGTTCTGGAAAGAGTTCTTCGCGGTCGCCCAGCAGCTCGAGTGCGACGGCAAGCCGGTCAAGTACCTGGCTCAGGGCACCATCTACCCCGACATCATCGAGTCCGGCGCGCGCAAGACGGGCGGCAAGACGGCCACCATCAAGAGCCACCACAACCTGATCCCGTTCCCCGACGGCGTGCATTTCGACCTGATCGAGCCGCTCGACCACTTCTTTAAGGACGAGGTCCGCGCGCTTGGTCTAGCACTGGGCCTGCCGGGTCATATCGTGTTCCGCCAGCCCTTCCCGGGCCCGGGCCTGGCCATCCGCATCATCGGTGCGGTCGACAAGGAGAAGCTCGAGATCCTCAAGAATGCCGACGCCATCGTGCGCGAGGAGCTCGACGCCTATAACCAGCGTCTGTTTGAGCAGACCGGCGAACGCAACTCCGAGCACAGCTGCTGGCAGTATTTTGCGGTCCTGCCCGACATCAAGTCCGTTGGCGTTATGGGCGACGAGCGCACCTATCAGCGCCCGATCATCTTGCGCGCCGTGGAGTCCAGCGACGCCATGACCGCCGACTGGGCCAAGCTGCCCTACGACGTGCTGGCCCGCATCTCCGGCCGTATCGTCGCCGAGGTTCCCGGTGCCAACCGCGTGTGCTACGACATCACGTCCAAGCCGCCCGCGACGATCGAGTGGGAGTAGAACAGGCGTTCGATAAAATAATATAGTATCAGATAGCGGGCACGGTTTCAATCGAATCCGTGTCCGCTGCTGTATGTGTGTCCTTGCACGCCCAATATGTGCCGTAAAAGCCGTCTTCTTCGACGTCAAAGTGAATGGGCTTCATTTTTGCCTTTTAAAATCTAATTTTCACGATTTGCATTTTCATCCCGTTGTCACCGACCCTTGCGAGAAACCGGAAAAAGCCGCTGACAGAAGGGTCTCTCAAATCGTTGTAACCCAGCATATAGCCGCGACTTGTGACCTGCAGACGGCTGTTCCACGTGCCGATTTCCTTGGCGGCATCCGAAACCGCAAAATATGCCCCCACATCCTTGATTTTTGCAGTCTTAAGCCATGTTTTTGCGATCATCTTTACTGCCGTCCGATTGGCAGCATCAAAGACCAGCACACCGCCGGGGAAAGCGTCCGCCATTTTTTGCACCAATTTTTTGACCTGCTCGGTCAGAAAGTAATAGAACACCCCGGAGGCAAAGAA